>DASVOW010000023.1:0-21927 GCA_036383155.1 Ktedonobacterales bacterium | reverse complement strand
ACGTGATCTATGCGCTCGCTAGCCTCGTGCTGCCACTCGTTGTCTTCAGCACCGTCGATGGGCTTGCTCGCTATCTGAGCGTTATCTTTCCCGTTTTCCTCGTCGGAGCGTACGCGTTGCGCAATCGTCCACACCTTCGCGATCTCATATGCATCTCGGGCGCCACTTTCCTCACGGTCCTTACCTTGATGTTTGTCCAGGGCTATTACCTTACCTGATGTTGGATGTTGGTGCTGGAATCGGGATGTGCCAGCACTCCGGCGTGCAGTGTTGACTGAGTCGCTCTATGCGCCCGAGCCTGGAGAGGGTTAGCGCCAGCATGAGCAAGAGTGCTGGCACATGCGAGGGGAGCGATTTGACGTAGCCGCGGTTGTGTTTGATGCGGTTGTGTTTGATTAGGTAGGGGATGCGAGTGTCCCAGGTAACACAGTGGGAGGGATATTTTATGGCGAGCATTTCAGATACGTTGGAGACACCGGGATCGAGCCGGGTGGCAGTGGTCGGCGTGCCGCTCGACGAGAATTCGTCGTTTCTGCGCGGGCCAGCGCTTGCTCCGGCGCGCATTCGCGCGGCGTTGCACGCTGGCTCGATGAACCTCTGCACGGAGGATGGCGTCGATCTGGGTGCACGGAACGATTGGCATGATCTGGGTGACTTCGAGACTGGTAGCGGTGAGGCAGCGTTGGTGGAGATCGAGCGGCATATGACGAAGCTGTTGGCTACCGGGGCCCGCGTCTTGAGTCTGGGCGGGGACCATTTCATTACGCATCCCATTATGCGCGCTGTCGCGCCGGTGCATCCGGGCGTGACGATTCTGCATATTGATGCTCACCCGGATCTGTATGATGAGTTCGAGGGCAGCCGCAGATCGCATGCCTGCCCATTCGCACGGATCATGGAGGAGCGATTGGCGACGCGGCTCGTGCAGGTGGGCATTCGCGCCATGAACCCGCACCAGCGCCAACAGGCAGACCGTCTTGGCGTGGAGGTGGTGCCGATGCGAGAGTATCAGCCCGGCAAGTCATTCGATCTGCGCGGGCCGGTCTATGTGTCGCTCGATCTCGACGCGCTTGATCCAGCGTTTGCGCCGGGTGTTTCGCATCATGAGCCGGGAGGATTCACTGTGCGCGAGGTGCTCCAATTGCTCGCGGGGATCGAGGGAACGGTGGTCGGAGCAGACATCGTCGAGTATAACCCGACGCGCGATCACGCCGATGTGACGGCGATGGTTGCGGTCAAGTTCTACAAGGAGCTTGTTGGGTATTTGTTACGGTAGCCGGACGATAGGCATGCTGGCGCCAGTGCAGGCGACCTGCGCAGTCCGCGGACCTTTCGAGCTGACGGCATGAAGTATGGGATACCGAATACAGCCCGCGCTGAGATATACTATCTCGTTGGAGCTGGCGCACCAGAGCACTCACAGCAGTGAGAGCTGTTGAACCCGGCATCGTGCGTAGGTGGTGTGCTCCTGGAAGGTGTGGTGCATATGGCGGACCGACTACGGCAGGGGCGACTCGCGCAACGAGGCGACCGGCACAAGCCGTTGATCATCGGGGTGGCCGGTGGGACGGGCGCGGGCAAGACGACGGTGGCGCGGGCGATCATCGAAGCGGTGGGGTACGATCGGATCGCGGTGCTGCCAGAGGATGCCTATTATCGCGAGTATGCGCATCACTCAGAGGCGGAGCGCGCGGCGATCAACTGGGATCATCCCGATGCTATCGAGGTGGATCTGCTATTGGCGCAGTTGCGGCAGTTGATGCGCGGTGAGGCGGTGGAGCGTCCGATCTATGATTTCGCGAGCTATGCCCGTGCACCGGAGACGGTGCGGATCGAGCCGAAGCCGGTGCTCCTGGTGGAGGGCATCTTGATCTTTGTCGATGCCCGACTGCGAGATCTTTTCGACGTGAAGGTGTATGTGGACACGGATGCGGACCTGCGTTTTATACGGCGGCTGATGCGCGATGTGGCGGAGCGCGGGCGGACAGTGGAGAACGTCGTGTCGCAGTATCTCAACACCGTGCGCCCGATGCACCTGGCGTTCGTGGAGCCAGCGAAGCGCTATGCCGACGTGATTGTGCCGGAGGGCGGAGAGAATTACGTCGCCATCGAGCTGCTGCGCTCGGCAATCATGCATGCGACACGAGAGCTGGATAGCAGCGGCGCATGACCTGGCGTTCCTCTACGCATGTAGTAGATGCGGCGCCATCCCTGAGTTTACCCGGGATAACCTGACGGCATGGATGTTGCATTACCTTGGTATGGGGAGGCAACTCCCGGGTGAGCCGCCAGACGGCTTCTGTGCAACTCGGGCGACCTCGGCTTTCCAGCATATAGGCGCTGGAAGACGGCGGGGCAGATGCGTTTCAATGGGTTTGCTCTAGCCCGAAGGCGAGAAGCTCTCTGGTGGAATGTGGTCGATAGATTCGACACATATCGACACAGTTCAACAACTCAATGAGGAGGAAGAGGTACCATGGATAACCTTCGAGACGACGATCGCGATCTTGGCCAGCGAGGCGATGAAAACGTTGGCAAGGGAGGCATGGATAAGGTGACCGGTAAGGTCCAGGAAGGCTGGGGCAAGCTAACCGGTGACAAGTCGACCGAGGCCGAGGGCAAGATGCGCCAGGTTGGTGGAAGTGTCCGCGAGGGCGTTGGCAATGTCGAGCGCAACGTGGACGACACAATGGATGATATGCGCGACCGTGCGTCCGATCGCGACCGGGAGTACGATAGCGAAAACCCGCTCTAGGGTGCGATATGAACTGCCCGTATGTGCCGGTGTTAAGGAATGGCTGAATGGCTTAAGGAATTGCCTGTAGCATGTTCATCGCAGTTGTACGTAGTAGCCCACTTGCCGGAATCCCATCTGGCAAGTGGGCATCTTTATTTGGCTGCGGTGCTGGACTGCTTGCGTCGCCGCACGCGTGGGTGAAAGCGGCATGAGAGGCGGAACAAACGCTATACTGCTTCTTATAGTCAAAGGCTATGGTTGCCACAGGTGCTGGTTCGTTGTGGACAGATAACGAAACTATCACGACAGTGTACTGCTGGCATTTGCTGCTTGCGCGCTTCACCGGTGACATGGTAGGCTTGGAAAAGGCGTCACTTTCAGCGGAAGACCGATGAATTGTGCACATGATGCATATAATGGCTGGATCGCTTCACGTATCTGAACTGTGCAGCGTCGCAAAGGTGCGGCGCGGCACTGTATAACTCGGCGACGAGGGGAGGCATAGGTATGGCAGGAACAGCAGCGCTTGAAGCCTGGGTGGAGGAGTGTGCGCGGCTGACTCGGCCCGATCGCATCGTCTGGTGCAACGGCTCTGAGGAAGAGAATCGCGGGTTTCTTGAGGGAATGGTCGAGGAAGGTATCATGACTCGGCTGAACGAGACTGCGTATCCACATTCGTATCTGTATCGCAGTAATCCCTCGGATGTCGCGCGGACGGAGCAGAGCACGTTCATCTGCACGACCCGCCAGGAGGACGCCGGCCCGACGAACAATTGGATGTCGCCGACCGAGGCTAAAGAAAAAGTGCGCCCGCTCTTTGAGGGATCGATGCGCGGGCGCACGATGTATGTGGTGCCTTATCTTATGGGTCCTGTTGGATCGCCGCACGTGAAGGTGGGCGTGGAGCTGACTGATAGCCGCTATGTGGTGGCGAATCTGCGCATCACGACGCGTATGGGCAAAGTCGCGCTCGATTATCTGAACGAGAACGGTGGCGAGTTCGTGCCGGGCTTGCACTCGCGTGGCGACCTGAATCCGGAGCACCGCTATATCCTGCACTTCCCTGAGGAGAATCTGATCTGGAGCGTGGGCTCTGGCTATGGCGGCAATGCGCTGCTGGGCAAGAAGTGTCTCTCGCTGCGGCTGGCAAGCTGGATGGGCTGGAAAGAGGGCTGGATGGCCGAGCATATGCTGATCCTCGGCCTGGAAGACCCCTCTGGCAATGTGACGTATATGGCGGGCGCGTTTCCCAGCGCGTGCGGTAAGACGAATCTGGCGATGCTGGTGTCGCCGCTAGCAGACCAGGGCTGGAAGGTTTGGACGGTAGGCGATGACATCGCGTGGATGCGTATCGGCGCCGATGGACGCCTCTGGGCGGTCAACCCCGAGAACGGTTTCTTTGGTGTGGCGCCTGGCACGAACACGCACACCAATCCGAACGCGATGGCCGCGCTCTCGCACGATACGATCTTCACCAATGTGGGACTAACGCCCGACGGCCTGCCCTGGTGGGATGATATCTATCCCGGCGAGAAGACTCCGCCAGCGGGAACGATCAACTGGCTGGGGCATCCTGTCGAGTCTGAGCCGAACGTGCCGGCGGCGCATCCCAATTCGCGCTTCACCGCGCCGGCGCGGCAGTGTCCCTCGATCTCGCCGCACTGGGAAGATCCGCAGGGGGTGCCGATCTCGGCGTTTATCTTCGGTGGACGGCGTGCGCGTGTGGCGCCTCTGGTGTATCAGGCGTTCAACTGGCAGCATGGCGTCTTCGTCGGCGCGGGCATGGGGTCGGAGACGACGGCGGCGGCGACCGGAGCGGTAGGCGTGACACGGCGCGATCCGATGGCGATGCTGCCCTTCTGTGGCTATAACATGGGCGACTATTGGGGCCACTGGCTGGAGATGGGCAACAGACTGACCAATCCACCGGCGATCTTCCACGTCAACTGGTTCCGCAAGGATCATAATGGGAAATTTCTGTGGCCGGGCTTTGGTGAGAATGTGCGCGTGCTGCAGTGGATGCTGGGGCGCATCCAGGGCAAGGCGGACGCGCAGACGACGCCAATCGGCTATGTGCCAACGCCCGACTCATTGAATCTCGACAGACTCGACATCTCACCGGAGACGATGGAGCAACTGCTGGTAGTGGACCGGCAGGACTGGGAGCATGAGTGGGCCGATCAGGGCCTCTTCTTCCAGAAGTTTGGCGATCACCTGCCTCAAGCTCTGGACACTGAGCACTGTGCTCTGAAGGAGCGGCTCGACGCCTGGGACAAGTAGAGTTGTCGAGCGGATGTGCTAGCAACCACCGCATTTCTTCAACGGCAGTGCGATTGGTCACGATCGCGCTGCCGTTCTGCTTGATGCAATCAGCCGATCTGTGGGGATGAGACCTGCCCGTTTGCCTGGAACTTCCAGATGATGCTGCCGCTGGCGGCATTGAGGGCGTAGAGTGTGTTGTCGTAGGCGCCGATGTAGACGATCCCCTGAGAGATGGACGGCCACATGCGACCGAAGCCCGACCGTGCGAACGTCCAGCGCGTTTGGCCGCTGCTCGCGTTTAGTGCGTAGAGCGTGTTATCCGCGGAAGTGATGTAGACGACACCATTCGCCACGTTAGGCGTTCCGATAACGCTATCGCCGGTCTGGTGCCGCCATTTCAAAGCGCCGCTACCTGCGTCGAGCGCGTAGATGTAGTGATCGGACGAGCCTATATAGACCATGCCGCCCGTCACGGCTGGTTTGCCGAAAAGTTGACCGCCGGTCTGGTACATCCATTTGCGTGAGCCATTGCCTGCGTCGAGCGCGTAGACGCCGCCATTGTCCGCACCCACATAGACGGTGCCGTTGCTGATGGTTGGCGAGGTGAATTCGATGGCAGCAGCCGTGTTGTAGCGCCACAGCAGTGAACCACTACTCCCATTGAGCGCGTAGACGTAGCTATCCGCCGAGCCAACGAACACAATGCCGTTCGCGACGGAGACCGAGCCAGAGATCATGCCACCGGTCGCGTAGTGCCAGCGCTCGCTACCATCGGAGGTATTGAGCGCATAGACCAGATCGTTTTCGGCGCCGAAATAGAGCATGTTGCCGTCTATGGCGGGCCGGCCAAGGATGCCGGCGCTAAATTGTTTGCTCCAGATGAGAGCGCCAGCTTTGATGGCATAGACGTAGCCGCTTTCAGTGGTGATGTAGACGATTTGATTAGCTATTGTTGGCTTATTCGGCGGGCCGGAGACAGCGTATTGCCAGCGTTTGGCACCATTGGCGGCGTTGAGCCCATAGAAGGCGTCGTTGCTGGTGCCGGCGTAAATGGTGAGTTGGGAGAGCGGAGTCGTCGGTTGTGCCTGCGTGCCAGAGCCAGAGTTCGTGGGTGTTGGCGTCACCTGCGCGGTGGTCGTTCTGGTGACGTCGATAGTCGCTGTTGTCGTCTGGCTTGCGCTGGTGCTAGCGGAACTGCTGCATGCAGCCAGTAGTGTGATGCTCACGAGGGCAGCGAGCGCCGGGATGCCCCAGCATCGCACCCAAAGATGGTGTCCCCCTTTAGCCATTGTTGCGTCTCTCACTTCCACATCGCCCGGCATAGCATCGTTCACACGTGATGTCTTCATGCCGAAAAGCGAGCGAGATGAGTATGGGCCAACAGAACGGAGTTGTCAATACACTATGAGGCGTAGCGGTGTCCTCGCATGATAGACACGAATGCCGTCGCAACTGTAGGCGCTATACGAGGGAACGACCCATGAGTGCCCTGCGATTGGCGTGTCGGACCCTCCGTCGTGTCGTGATACAGTCATGATTTCGCGCCGCAACGTCGCGAGGTAGACGTGATGTCAAGAAGCTAAGGTATGAGCGTCGAACGAAGACAGATTAGGACGCCGAGGAGAAGATACAGGTCATCGGCGTAACACTTATCGGTTGAGAAGGGAAAATCTGATGCGTGCTTTTTCATCAATCCAAGCTGTGCGCCCTAGCGCGAGCACACAGATTCCAGAGCCCCCGCTCGCCAGGTTTCTCTTCGCGGACACGCGCATGGGGCTGGTCTGGCTGGTGGTGCGGCTCTACGCCGCCTATGAGTGGCTCACAGCCGGCTGGGACAAGCTGACCGGCGTCAACCTGGCTTTTGGCTCCGACTTTGGCAAGTACAGTGCTAAGGCTCAGTGGGTCTTCAACGGCAGCAACGGCGCGGGCATGAAGGGCTTCATCAACGGCGCACTCGCCAAGGCGCCCGGTGGCAAGCTGGCCAGCACTCACCCCGATGTGCAGGGCTGGTACGCAGGCTTCTTGAAGGATGTCGTCTTGCCCAACGCTGGCTTCTTCAGCTATGTGATCACCTTCGGTGAGGTGCTGGTGGGGCTGGGGCTGCTGGTCGGAGCGCTGACGGGCATCGCCGCCTTCTTCGGCTTGTTCATGAATTTCAACTTCATGCTGGCTGGTGCGGTAAGCATCAACCCTGTCCTAGGTATCGCTTGCCTGTTCCTGGTGCTGGCGTGGCGTGTGGCGGGCTACTACGGTGTCGACCGCTATCTGCTGCCGCTGCTGGGCACCCCCTGGACCGGCTCCCTCGCCAAGCAGGAGAAGATCGACACGGCTGGTGCTCGTCTGGCTACCTCGTAGTAGCTCTCGTCTGAATGCGGAAGCGCGGTAGTTCTTATACGCCGCGCTTCCATCGGTACACATCGAGACGCCTGCCCTGCTCCCACTGATGTGAGCTGGCAGACGTCTCGCCGTATGTGCAATGTGTTGAGTGATGACTCAGCTCGCGGTCTATGTATCCTGACTATCTTCGACGTGTAGGGGCAAGGAGATGAAGAAGGTCGTACCACTCCCCTCCTGCGATTCGAACCAGATGCGTCCGTTGTGGCGCTCGACCAGCTCCCGCGAGAGATACAGCCCCAGTCCAGTTCCACTGATGCCGCGCTCCTTCGCATTAAGGGCGCGGGAGAATCGTGTGAAGAGGCGGTTTTGCTGGTCGAGGGGAATGCCAATACCGTGATCTGCGATTGTGAGCAAGGCAGATGCGTGCGCATCGTCGCCTGCTATCTCTTGTATGGTTAGATCGATTGGGCCGCCTTCGGGCGCGTATTTGATGGCGTTGTTGAGCAGATTGCCCAACACCTGCTCGAAACGCTGAATGTCGATATCGACCACCACCGTATCGGGAGCGTCGCGCAGCTCGATCTGATGCCACTGAGTGGTGATCTGAGCGCGTTTGATGACTCGCCTGACGAGCGAGACGAGATCCTGCGGCTCGAGGTGCAGATCCAGCCGCCCGGCTTGCAGGCGCGCTACGTCGAGGAGATCGTCGGTGAGCTCCGCCAGCCTACTTGTTGCCTGATCGATGGTCTCCAGCGCCTCGCGCTGTATATCGGCGGCATCGGTGTTGGTAGTGTTCTCTTGACGCTGTCTGAGGCGCAAGAGCATGGTGGCGTAGCCCCTGATTGCCGTCATTGGCGTGCGCAACTCGTGGGCGGCGATGGCGATGAATTCATCCTTTAGCCGCTCGGCTTCTTTGAGCGCACTTACGTCTTGCAGCACCACCAGCGCCCCGCGCTCCCACGGCTCACGCGTGTTGCGCACATTGTTCGCGACGGAATGGGTCCAGCCGAGGATGCGCGCGTCGAGCGGGACGGCGTTTAAGAGAATGGGCTGTGTCGTTCCATCGGGGTGACGGACGACTTCCTCGTGGTGGCGTATTTCGCTGCCGGTGCGTACCGTTTGATTCGTAGCTAATTCGTCGTTGGTGAGCTCGTGCCCATCCGGAGTGGAGATGCGCACACCAGTCGCACGCAAGAACTCGCCCATCGTCTGGCCAGGTGTCCATGACGCACCCCAGACCTGCTCGGCGGCGTGATTGGCGAGTACCAGTCGCGAATCCGGCCCGCGCACGAGATAGACGCCACTTGGCATCTCGTCGATCACCATCTGTAGCAATGCACGCCGCGCTTCGGCTTCGGCATATGCCCGGCGTTCGGCTAGCACGGTGTCCCATTCGATGACGAGCGCGCCGAGCTTGCCGACTGCTCCCGCCAATGTACGCTGGTCGGCGGATGCGACCTGCTCCAGCTTATCGAAGTTGGCGCCGAGCACGCCAATGAGGCGCTCGCCCATGCGCATGGGAACCATCAATCGCACGCGCTCTCCAGGAATCTCCTCCTGTTGCGTGCTGCCATCCTGTGCCATATCGAGGGTAATGGTATCTCCAGTATGTAGCCGCTTGCGGAGTCTCGCATCGCGCACGCAATCCTCAAGTCGTAAGCCCTCAATCGTGAGTCGCCACCGGCGCTCACTATCGGCATCGAGTCCAACGACCGCGAGCGGGTGGAGCGTCTCCGTTTGGGAGTCGAGCCGGGCAAGGCTGACAGCTTGGCAGCCTAGCATACGGTACGTCAACTCGACCAGGCGCGCTCCGACGGCTTGGGCTGCCGAGTCGTCTTCCTCGCCGTCGATATGTTCTGCGGGGAGCCGCGCCAAGGCCTCGGCCATCGCCAGCAAGGCTTCGAGGGACTCGCGGGTGCGGCGCTCGAGCGCGCGTTGTTCGGTCACATCGCGGATAGCGCTGATGACGTGCAACTCGCCGTCTATCTTGATTGGGCTGAGGCTGATCTCAACAGGAAACTCTCCGCCGTCTTTGCGCAAGGCGTGAAGGTCGAGGCCGCTGCCCATCGGGCGGGTATGCGGCTGGCTGGCATAGTGCGCACGGTGGGCGGGATGTGCACCGCGCAGGTGTCCGGGGATCAGGCTCTCGACGGTCATGCCGAGCAACTCGTCGCGCGTATAGCCAAAGATCCTCTCTGCCTGCTGATTCACCAACTCAATATGGCCACCAGCATCCACCAACAGCACCGCATCCGGCGCCAGCTCCAACACGCGCTCGACCAGTGTATCCGAGATGATCATCGTGCTGGAGCTAGCACGCTCATGCCGTTCACTGCTTATATCATGTGTCCTGCCCATGGCCTCTGCATCCCCACATATTTCCCGTGAACCGCCTCATTGGTACTGGGAGCGCATAACGCGCAAGCGATTCACAAGAAGGCGGTGTGTTCGTCCAGAACCCCTCGTGTACATTATATGCAGATTGCGCCATGTATGCAGATGGCGCAATGTATGCGGATTTCCCTACCCACGTCTCTGCGTGATAGATAGATCGCTCTCTTGTGATTGCCAGAATGGGGGGCAGGTCGCGGCTTCAAGAAGCGAGTTGTGATGTGATTGTGATACTGCGGTCCCGGTTGTGAAGCGTTCGTGAACGTAGGATACGTAAAATAGTGCATATCGTACTCTATAGCACGATTGCGGGGGCGGCATGACACATGGCGCTGTCGGAGGTGTCCCGAGATACGGAGGAAGGAAGATTGACAATGAGCATCCTACGAGACCGCCTCTCGGAGACGATGATGGACCCAACCGATCAATGCCAACCCATGCCGGCTCGCCAAAACAGTGATACGCCGGAGAAGGGCGGAGCGTCAGTAGCGCACCGCAGCGCCTCGCCCGCCGAGATGACAGAGGCAGAGGCCGCTCGTGTGACAACGAATCTAGTGGAGCTGCTGGGTACCGTCAGCCATGAGCTACGCAGCCCGCTCGCGGCCATCAAGGGGTATGCCGCAACGCTATTGCGCAATGGGCAGCGCCTGCCACCGAAGGAACAGCGTGAGTTTGTGGAGACCATCCATCAAGCCAGCGAACGCATGGAAGCCGTTATCGACCGCCTGATGGAGATGGCGCAGCTCGAAGTGGCTGCTCCCGAACTGACGTATCATCGATTGAATTTCGCTTCACTGGCGCAGGCCTCGGTCGATCACGCAGAGCGGTCGATCCGCATGTCTGGGCGCATACTCTCGCTGACGCTCGATATGTCTCAGATATCCAGCACGTCAGCGCTGGTGCTAGGCGATGAGCGCCGGCTGCGCATCGTGCTCGATCACGTGCTGGAGAATGCGATCAACTACACGCCTGATGGCGGCTCCATCAGTGTGACGCTCACGTCTCCACGCGCCGATACGGCTCCGGTAGATCCCAGAAAAGCGCCTGTCGCTGAAGGAGCGACGCTGTTTGAGCTGGCGGTGCATGACAGCGGGCGGGGGATTCCCCCAGAGGACTTGCTGCGGATCTTCGAGCGATTCCACCGGGTCGACATGCGTCTGACGCGCGAAGTAGATGGCCTGGGGCTGGGGCTTGCGATATGTAAACGGATCGTCGAGTTGCACGGAGGGTCTATCTGGGCGGAAAGCGCGGTGGGTGTGGGAAGCACGTTTCATGTGTTGCTGCCGGGCACCGAGGCAGACGCAAATGGTGATATATGATGTCTGTGATAGCGTATATGCATAGATTGTGAGTGTGTTGGAGGACGAGCGACATGCCGGCGAAGAAGACGACGATCCTGGTGGCAGACGACGATCCGCAGTTGCTGCGGCTGATCACGCGCAACCTCCAGCTGGAGGGGTACGAAGTGTTGGCGGCAAGTGATGGACAGCAGGCGCTCGACGCCATCGAGGCGCACGCGCCCGATCTCGTCTTGCTGGACGTGATGATGCCCCGCATGGACGGGTTCACGGTGGCTGAGCGGGTGCGCGAGTTCTCTGCCGTGCCGATTATCATTGTGACGGCGCGGGGACAGGATCAGGATAAAATTCGCGGGCTGGATGCAGGGGCGGACGACTACCTGACGAAGCCCTTCAGCGTGGACGAGTTGCTCGCGCGGGTTCGAGCGGTATTACGTCGCGCGCGCCTGTTGGGGAACGAAAGCGGCCAGGGCGCACGTACGACGATGTCCACCGGAGACCTGACGATCGACTTCGCGCAGCATATGGTGACGATGCAGGGCAAAGAGGTGACGCTGACGCCAATTGAATACCGATTGCTCAGCTATCTTATGCAGAATGCTGGGCGGGTGGTGACACACGATCTCTTGTTGGAGCACGTATGGGGAGCGGAGTATGTCGGTGAAAGCCACCTGTTGCAGGTAAACATGAACAGGCTGCGGCGCAAGATCGAGCCCGACGCGGCGCATCCACACTACATCCTGACCAAGGCCGGCGTGGGCTATATCTTCCCTGGGCAGCCGGTGGCGCAAGGCTAATGGTTGCGTAATGGCTGCGCGTTTTTGCTTGAGCACGATCCGTTGGTTGTGATCTGACATAATTGGCGAGCTGTGTGGCTGAGATGCCATGCGGCTCGCGTCGTTATTGCCGTCGTTATTGCGCGTGAGACGCGAATATTTCGCCGATTTGGTGGTATGTGACGTGTTTGTGAGGCACTTGTTGCGCACTTGTGATGGAGATGTGAACTCCAGATGATATCCTCGAAGTATCCCCTGCCAGACTGAAGCTGATAAGGGGAGGCCGAGAGGATAGATATGTTCAAGCATATTCTTGTTCCAGTAGATCAATCGCAACGTGCCGAGCGTGCTATTCCGGTCGCGGCGCGTCTAGCACGCGCCACGGGTGGCGAGATCACTCTCCTGCATGTACTCGTTACGCCACTCGACTATGCGACGCCACTCGCTCCGAGCACATATGCAGTACAGTCTTACGAAGACCTGCAAAAGGAAGCAGAGGAATATTTACGGCAGAAAGTCGAGTCGCCTCTGCTTGCTACCGTGCCCGTCTCTATCGAAGTGAGCGCCGGCCCACCCGCGATGTCTATCCTCGACGTTGCGGACGAACGTGAGATGGACTCTATTGTGATGACAACCCACGGTCGGACGGGTGTAACGCGCTGGGCGCTGGGCAGTGTCGCGCGGCAAGTCATCCGTCACGCGCACGTGTCGGTGCTAACGTTACGCGAACGAGGTCGCTCGCTGGCCGACGCGCACGGATCGCAGGTTCTCCGCGCGCTCGTGCCGCTGGATGGCTCTTCCAAGGCTGAGGAGGCGGTCGATGCCGCAGCGCGCACGGTGACTGCCCTGGCAGGACCTGGGCGAACCGGTGCGCTTACCCTTGCCATGGTCATCGATCCGTCGTATGCCAGAGCAGAACATGCTCCCGACAACCTCTTGCGCGATGGTGTCGTGCTCTACCTGGAGCGGGTTGTGGCCGGGATAGTTCGTGCGTACCCGGAATTGAAGATAAGCTGGCTGGCGCTCGCGGAGACGGATGTGGCGGCAGCGCTCGCGCGGCTGGCCGAGCAGGGTGTGGTCGACGGTGTGGTGGCTGGCGAGAGTGCGCCGGGAGTCAGCGACATGATCGCCATGACAACGCATGGTCGGACCGGCATTGCACGCCTGGCGTTAGGCAGTATCACCGAGCGCGTGCTCGAGATAACACAACTGCCGCTTCTGGTGGTGCGCCCTTCCAGCATGGAGAGTGCGGAAAATGGGCCTGCCACATCGATGCGTTCAGAGTCTCTGGCATAGGGAGCACAGGGAGTCCGGCGTAGGCAACGACACAAGGCTTGTGCCGGAACGAAGAAAGGGAGATTTGTTATGTTCGACCGTATCATCGTTCCGCTCGACGGGAGCCGCTTCGCCGAGGCAGCGCTGGATCCAGCACGCGAGCTTGCATCGCTCTTCCACTCGCGCATCCTGCTCACACGCGCGATCAAGCCTTTTGACGCGCCGATCATGGCGTTTGGCAGCGAAGTCACGGAGATTGAACTGGAGCGGCTTGGAGAGGCGGATGCCTATCTCAACGAGATGGCGGAGCGCCTGCGCGCTCAGGGCTATGACGCCGACTTCTCTCTCTTCATCGCCGAGCCGGGGGCGAGCATCTCGAAGATGGCGGAGTTGCGCCACGCCGACCTGATTGTGATGAACACTCGCCTGCGGTGGAAAATCGATTCAACCAGCAGACACCCAAGCAGTGTCACGCTCCGCGTGTTCCAGCGTACGCGCACGCCCGTCCTGAGCTACCATCTCTCCGAGTTGAAACCGGCGGACGACCAAACTGAAGCCGCGCGGAGCGCAAGCAGAATTGTACCCCAACTCGTACGGCCCGATGAGCCTATCGTCGTGCCACTAGATGGTTCCACCTTCGCCGAGCAAGCCCTACCTGTCGCTGAGTCTCTGGCACGAGCCTTTGGCTCGTATGTCGTGTTGGTGCAGGCCATATCACCGACTGATACGTCGGTAGCGGACGCTGAGTCTGTCGATGCGCTACATGTTCACGTCGTCAAGGAGCGTGAAGTGCGCGATTACCTGGCGCGCGTGCGTGCCGAGGTGGAGACGCAGGGTGTCGCCGCCACGACGTGTGTCGAGGATGGCACTCCTATCGTTGTGATTGAGCGCGTGTGGCGCGAGCAGGGCGCTGGATTGATCGTGATGGCGAGCCATGGTAGTGACGGTCATCACGGCACGCTCATCGGTAGCGTCGCTGCCTCCATTCTCGAAGAGCTGGAGGCGCCTGTATTGGTGATCCAGCACGCAGGTGTGCCCATTGATCAGGTGGGGAGCGCTGTACAGGCGGCAACGTCTCCGCAGAACACGACTCTGGATGCGCAATAGATGATGGAGTAGATACCTCTTCAGGCCCCAGTGGCGATACAGGAAGCTCACCGCTCCTACATCGCTGCTGGGGCTTGTTACTTTTGGACGCTGTGACGTGGATGGGGTGGAATTCTAGGGCGTGATGCAGTCGTGATGCGATTAGCGGTGAGTGTGACTCAGGTGTGACATAGCAGCGGTATCTTCCTATTGGACGACGCCAATGTTCAGCTTCGTCCGACGCGGGGAGATGCACCCACACGGTCTCTGGTAGCCCGCGCCGCCGGTACCAGTATAGATCAAGAGAGAATTATGTCGAATCCAACCATAACGCAGGATCCACAAGGGCAAACAGAGCGCGCCAATGGAGGCGCGACCGATGGTACAGATGCGCCGCGGCAGAGCAAGACGTCTGATCTTGATAGCTTACTCGCGCGAGGTGATGTGCGGACGTGGGATACACCCTGGCAGCATGAGATGCAATTGAAGCGCGAGGTGCTGTCGGGGAACTTAGGCGTGTGGGGCAGGTTACTGCTGACGCCGGTTGGGGCGCTTGGCCTGGCGATCGTGCTGTTGGTGGCGCTGCTTGGCTACAGTCTTGGCGCCGCGTTTAGCAATGGTAGCCCGGCGAGCGCGACAACATCATCATCTTCAGGGTCGAGCATGCCGGGCATGTCGTCGAGCGGGAGCACCAGCGCAACGCAATCCAACGTGCCAAACGCGACGCAAAATTATGGCAATCAGCCGGCGTCATTTGTGCTCGATCCCGATGGGGCGAAGCATTTCACGTTGACGGCGCAGCAGGTGATGTGGGAGCCGGTCAAGGGACAGCGTGTGCTGGCATGGACGCTGGGCGGGACCGTGCCTGGGCCGATGATACACGTGACAGCGGGCGACCATGTGCGCATCACAATCGTCAACCACTTCCCCGAGCCGACGGCGATTCACTGGCACGGACTCGAAGTGCAGACGGAGAATGATGGTGTGCCGCCGCTTGGGATGAAGCCGATCCAGCCGGGGCAGAGCTACACCTACGACTACACGATTCACGACGAGGACGCAGGCACACACTGGTATCATAGCCACTACGACGACTTGAAACAGGTTGGTGGCGGTCTCTACGGTGCATTCATCATCGACCCGCGCCCTGGCAGCCCACAGGCAGCCGCCGCGGTGCACACAGATCTCGATCAGACCATCTTCATCGGCTCACTTGGCCCGTACTACGTGATGAACGGCAAGGCCTTCCCGGACACGCAGCCGATCGACGTGAAGCACGGGCAGACGGTCCGCCTGCGACTTATCGGCTCCGACACTATCATGATGCATCCCATGCACCTGCATGGACACACCTTCTCGATCATTGCCGAGGATGGGCATATGCTTGCCAATCCTATCCAGAAGGATACGGTGCAGGTGGCGCCAGGTGAAACCTACGATATGACGTTCACCGCCTGGGCGGCGCCGGGCAGCATCTATCCTTTCCACTGCCACATCCTGTCGCATGTGATGAATCCAGGACAGACGGGGAGTGAGATGGGCGGCCTAATCATGCTCGTGAAGTACGCGAAGTAGTGTGTGGGGAGAGAAGTACGTATGCTACGCAACGAGACACGCTACCTGCTGGCGGCTATCCAGGCACTGATTGCAGGCGAGTGGATTTTCTCCGGCTCCAATAAACTGGTTTCAGGGGCATTTCCGCAGGGTCTGGCAGATGCGTTGAGCGAGGGCATCAAGGATAACCCGAACGTGTGGTATGTGTCCTGGCTGCAGGCGCTGGTAGTGCCGCATAGCGTCGCGTTTGGCTATCTCATCGAATTCGGTGAACTGGCGATAGGGCTCGGGCTGCTTGTCGGGGCGCTTGTCCTCGTTGGCCAGCCGCGCATGGCGGGCGATCCGCAGCACAGGATGTACGTGACGCTGCTCTGGGGGTCCGTCGTCGCCGCCTTGGGATGCGCCTTCCTCTGCGTAAACTTCCATTTCTGGATCGGTGATGGGGTGCTACCGACACTGAGCCGGACGCACGTATTCGATGAAGGCATCGATCTCGATACATTGATGGCGCCGCTGGCGCTCGTGATTGCCGTTGCCAATTATGCTATGGTAGCTGAGGCGCAGGGCCACAGGGCATTTGCCGCAATCAGAACACGGGTGCGCGCACTGGCTGGACCGACACATGGCGCAACTGTCGCCCGGTGACCGCTTCTTTCGAATCGACTGCATGCGAACGACCGGCGTCCGCCGATATTCAGGCGGACGCCGGTCGTTTTTGATGGTGGCGATGCGGGCGATAACAATTGTTGATGAAGCTGGAGAGGCATTGCCATATGGGTGGGCGAAAGGTGTGTGCGAGTTCACAGCGAGCGGTGTTGACAGCGATTAGGGCGTGTCGTAGCATCAATGCGGCCTCATGATGCAGTGGGGCGATGTAGGTGTGGGTTGCCAGATGCAGGTGTGTGGGTTGTTATTGGTAGCCAGTGGTTGTAGCGCGTTGTTGCTCGATTTTCCCCCGTATGGGTCTCCTATAGTCCTCGATTCGTCGCACTCTCTTGGCGTCAACTAGAGCATCTCTGTACGTCGTCTTAGTAACTGGAAGCAATCAGCGACACAAAGGAGAAGATCAGCATGACAGGCCAGGGCACAGTGTATTCGTTCGATGGCGTCGATGCATATTTCCAGTCGCGTCGGGCTGGATTAGAGGCCGGACTGGCCGACAGGCTTGCGCAGTTCATCCGTGCAACCGAGCGGACGCTGGATTGCGCAATCTATGACCTGCGCGACCAGCGTATCTTGCAGGCGCTGGCCGACGTGGCACAGAGCGCGGGCAAGACCTTGCGTATCGCGTACGATCCGGGCAAAGAGCGCACAGGCAACGCGATGGTCGATCCCAAGCCGACAGGCGCCGCTGAACTGATCGCGCAGTTTGGCCTGGATAGCGTTGCCACGGCCGTACGTGAAGGCAGCAGTAATCTCATGCATGATAAGTTCCTGGTGCGTGACGGCACGGCGCTCTGGATGGGTTCTGCGAACTTCACCCAGGGTGGCCTGGAACTGCAAGACAATAACTGTCTGGTGTTCGGGCATGCGCCTCATCTGGCGTCGCAGTACAAGGCGGTCTTCGAGGATCTGATCTCGTCGAACCACCACCATCCCACCGCGAGCGAATCCGAGGCAGCGAACGACACAGGAACGGCGGTGAAGGTCGGGCATGCGACGATCACGCCATACTTCGAGCCAGCGGGGGGAGAGGCCGCGGAGAATGCCATCGTCGCCGCCCTGCGGGGTGCCCGGAAGGTGCGGATTCTGGCGTTCTTGATCAGCGATCCTGGCATTCTCGAAGTGCTGAAACAGCTCAACGACAGCGGCGCGGATATCGCCGGCGTGCTAGATCCCGGCGGCATGAAGGACGCGATGCGCGGCACGCACAAAGATCCCGCCCTCTTCTGGTTCGTGGACGATCCACGTTTCGCCCACGCGCCGTCACATCCATTCAGTCCCCACCATGAGAACGACTTCATGCACAACAAGGTGATGATCGTCGACGATCGTCTCGTGATGACCGGGTCGTACAACTTCTCGGAGAACGCTGAGGCCAACGACGAGAACATGTTACAGATTGACTCAGCGGAAATCGCCCAGGCGTACACGGCGTACTTCGATAGGCTGTTCGCGGCGTATCCGCATGGCGGACAGGGCTAGGTAGCGGACAGGTGTGAGCTGTGAGAGAGTGCGTAATGCCCTTCCCTATAGCTCTATTGGTGCTTAAGGTTGGTGACTAGTCTACATCGGCGAGGGCGCGGTTGAGCTCGTCGTAGGGGACGGGTGGCCAAGGGGCGCCGCGCTTGGCGATGTAGTCGTGCGCTTTCCGACGACCGAGCCAGAAGAACTGTAGCATACGGAGAGGAGCCCCGGCGTGGGGCATCGCATCGGTGTCGTTACGTCCATTGGCAGTGAGGAAGTCGTTCACTTGTAGTGTTAGCAGGCCGTTCTCTTCAATAAGCTCGCCTCTGACGACCACCTGGTGGAGATCCTCAAGCCGTTCGTTGTGGCGGTGAAAGAGAAGGCATGCTTTGCCCCGCCAGGAGGCGGCGTAGTGCGGGATTGTTGGGAAGTCGAAGCTCTGGCGGGTGGTGTCGATGCGCGGCACACAGCGGACGCTAAGCGGATAGCCACCAGCGCCTACGATGCTAAGCACGGCGGTGGGATAGTCACAAGTGCGCGCGGCCAAGCGATTATTCCACACTGCGCACCTCGATCTCTGTTGGGGGATGGGTGAAGTCGCGGTCAGGCCACACAAGGATACGGCGAGGCTGCACGGCGATGGCGATGCGCTGGAAGAGATACCATTCGAAGAAGCCTCGGATGTAGCGATTGCTGCTGAAGCGACTACTGTCGGGTTGGCGTCTGGTGCTGGCTTTGATGAGTCCGAGTATGGGAGGTGTCAGGTAGTCGAGCGCCTCGTAGACAGTAGCGTCGCCCTGCACTAACACAGCAGGTGGATTGGTGAGTGAGCTGCCGGTGGGATCGGAGTAGAGCAGCGAGACTTGCGGGTGACGACGGGCGTTGTATGCCTTGACAGGGAAGGCGATGGAAACAGTGACAATGATGTGCCCATCCGGCTCATAGAAGTAGGGCAGGGTGGGCCAGGTGATTGGCTGATCCTGTCGATTGACGGTGGTCATTTCACAGGTGTAGTAGCCGCGCAGCGCATCGGCGACCTCGGGTGGCAAGGCAAGTGCTGGCATAGGGCAAAATTCGCCTTCCCAGGTTGTGAACCAGAACGTTGGAGCGGTTTGTAGGCTGCTGTCATATACCCGCAATCTCCGCACCGGTATCTGCGGCGTCAAGGAAGCTCCCGTTGCTCGGCTCAGCTTCTGCACACATGTGCGAGGTTTCTGCCAGATTCAAAGAGTACACTAGAGCAAGGAGTTGCAGTCGACAGAGTGGAGCTTATCACGCCTGAGATCGCTTTGACCATAGGAGGCAATTGGATGATGCTGACGGTACGCTATTGGCATTCATTGCGACGCACGAGGGTGAATTGGTGGCCGCTGGTGGTAGGAGTCGCGGTGGTGTTGTTCCCTTTCGATTGGCTAAGCGAGACATGGCCACCATTCGGGGCGGTCTTCGACCGGGTGTTTGTCACAGCGCGTGATCATGCCATCGGGCACTCGACGCTTTTCTTTCTGCTTGGCATGTTGGCGCTGCTCTCGCTGGCGCGTTTGCGGCTGCATCCGCTGATCTATATGGGTCTGCTGGCACCGTTGGCGCTGGGGCAAGAGGCCCTTCAGAGCATTTTCAAGCAGGAGGCGCCAGGGATCAGTGATGCACGCGATCTCTTCTTCGATCTGGTCGGCTGGAGCCTGGCCCTGGGCCTGATATGGCTGTGGTATGTGGTGCGCGCCAGCGGAATGAGACGTGCGGCATGAAGGGATAAGGCGCGGATAGCGGCATTATTGGCGCCATGGAACGCCAAGCGCGCACATAGTTAGCGCTTGGCGTTTCGCCTTGTTGAGTCGGTAGGGCGGTAGATAACGTCTGCTTTGAGCGAAGGAACCTGTTTTTAGGTGCGAGGCTGCACGTTTGCACTTGCTGTATCGGATCTGGGATCTGTCGCGTGCATACCACTTGTGAGGTGGTGGTTGAGAGACGAGGGGCCAGGATGCCCGGCGAAATTGGGTGTTACCTATTCTCCATTTGCTCCGACATACAGACACACGCAGCAGACGCGATGGCGCGGAGCGTGGAAGAATGGATCGACCATGACGGATGCCCAGGGCAGACGCGCCGATGGTCAGAGCGCCGCGATTCATACGGGCGGCGACACAGCCGAAGCGGTAGACGACGAGGAGCTCGTTCGCCAGGCGCGGGAGTGCCCCGACGATCCGGCGGCCTTTGCCGAACTCTACCGCCGCCACTTGCCGCGTGTCTATCGCTATCTCGTCGCGCGGTTGGGTGATCCGCATCTGGCGCAGGACGCGACTGCGCAAACGTTTCTGGCGGCGCTCGAAGGCATCGGCGGCTATCGTGGCAGTGGTGAGTTTCGTGCGTGGCTGCTCATGATCGCCCACAACAAGGCGATGGATAGCTTCCGTGCCAGGCGCGCGACGATACCCCTGGAGGCGGTAGTCGAGATGCCCTCGTCGGCGCCTTCGCCGGAGCAGGTGGTGGCGACGCGCCTGCAACTGGAAGACGTATTGCGGGCGATGCGCTCGCTCTCACCCGACCGCGCCGAGGCGCTGGCGCTGCGTCTCTTTGGCGGGATGAGCGTCGCGGAGGTCGGCGCAGTGATGGAGAAACAGGACGCGGCGGTCAAGATGCTCGTCTTCCGCGCCTTGCGTGACCTGCGTGAGCGGCTGGGAGTCAGGATCGAGGCGGAGCCATGAGTGACGAGGCACGACACGACGATTGGCTCACTCCTGATCCCCTGCATGGCGAGGAGGCGCGGCGGTCGGATGAGCTGGAGCAATTCCTTGTGGCGGCGCTCATGCACGGGGAGGCGGGCAGCGACAGCCGCCCAGACGGAGAGCTCACCGCACTGCTCGACTCGCGGGTCTCTGAGGAGTGGCTGGCGAATAGACTGATCGGGCTTGGCGACGAGATTCTGCCCGATGACGAGTTCGCCGCCGGACTCCAGGCGCAGATCGAGCAGCGAATAGGCGAGGGTAGCGGTAATCGTCGCGGGAGTGACGGGATAACGCCGAATGGCGAGGCGGGAAGTAGCAACGGGCAACCACGGCCTCAGCACGGAACAAGATTCCGGCGCAGAGTGCACCGCTTCCGCCCGCTCTGGGCGGCTCTAGCGGCGATGGTGCTGCTCACCGTGCTGCTGGCGCTGCCGCCGGTGCAGGCGAGCCTGCGGAGGCCGCTCTGCCTGGGGTCAGTCTGTATCGTCTTCGATGGCGCGCCACGCCCGGCTGCGACAGGAAGCCCGCAGGCCTCCCCAACGTCGACACCGCTTCCCTCGGTGCTGGATCTGGCTGGCCGTACGACGCTGGCGCAGGCGCGTGCCCAGGCGAAATTTCCGGTGCGTCTGCCCGCATATCCGGCCGATCTCGGGCAACCGGACTACGTGTTCTTGCAGAATCTGGATGGGGCGGCTGTTGTCCTGGTTTGGGTCGATCACGAGCATCCTGATCGTGTGCGCCTGACTCTATCTGAATTGTCGTCTGGCATCTATGTCTACAAGTTCACATCCAGCCCTGTCGCGGTGACTACGGTACATGGGCAGCAGGCGCTGTGGACGACGGGACCGTATATGGTGCAGGTGCAGGACGGGACCTATGACCAGCGGCGCTTCGTCGATGGCCACGCGCTGATCTGGTCCGAGGGCAACATGACGTATCGGCTCGAGACGAGTGCGTCGCTCGACGAGGCCGTACGCATTGCCGAGTCGCTACGGTGACGCGTCACCGTTCATTTCTCCTCTTAGGTGGAAACCAAAGGGTAAGAAGGGAGTGGCATACCATGCGCAAGCGAGCGAGGGGTGTTGTCGGCCTGCTGGTAGGTGTGCTCACCGTGGTGGTGTTGTGCCTTGCGGCGTGCGCGCCAGGCACATCGAGTACAAGACGACCATCGCTCTCGACAACGATTCCATCGAACGAGACACTGTATGTGCTGGATGGCGGGGGCGGCACAGCGGGAGCGCAGCGAATCGTCGCAGTCCATCCGGGCGCTGCCACCAGCTCTGCCCTGACCTTACCGGCAGGTCTGGCAACAGCGGATTATCAGCGGCTCTATGTCGCCACGCCCAAGGGTGAGCAGA
>DASVOW010000022.1:0-16572 GCA_036383155.1 Ktedonobacterales bacterium | reverse complement strand
TGACAGACTGGCACATCATGCCCAGAGCGAGAGCGTGGCTTGCGCTGCGCGTCGCGTACTTAGATGTACGCTGCGATGCACGCTGCGCGGCGAGGCTTACCCCGATTGCTCTCGGTTGGGCGTCAGATTTCATCGATAGGTGTCGGGTCATCCGCGGGATGAGACCGGGCATTCCACTTTCTAACGAGGATTATGTACGTATGCTATCTCTCACTGAGAGGCCGATCCCGGAGCCGGTGATTGCAGAGTTTGCCGAGGTCAAGAAATTTCGCTTCGACGCCGATATTCAGGCGAACGACGGAGAGGCGGGCAAGCTGGTGGCTATTATCATGGAGGGCGATCAGCCGAAGGTCAGCCATATCGGCGTGCACGTCGGCGGATTTTTCAGAAGGACATCGGTCTATTATGTGCCGCTCGATCTGGTCACGGAGGCGAACGCGAATACGGTCACACTGAGCATTCCGCTGGATGAGATCGAGAAGCATGTGGCGACGCCGTCAGGGCTGGCACTGACCTCGCGGACGACGGTGGTAGCGGGCGGCAAGACGCTCGGACGGCTGGCGCAGGTGACGGTTCATAGCCATACGCGGTTGTTGCGTCATCTGGTGGTGGAGCGTGGCCTGGGGCGCGAGTATCTCGTGCCGGCGACGATGGTGACGAGCGTGGCAGCGCGCCAGATTACCGTCGACCTGGGGGGAACGAGCGCCGACCGCCTGACGCCTTATCGCGACGATGAGGAGCTGCGGCAGGAGGCTTTCAACGCGATCTATGACTATGCGCGACTGCGTGTGGATCTGCCGGGCATCCAGATCTTTGCTATCGATGGGGTGATTTGGCTGAAGGGGCATGTCGCCAGCGACCTCAACCGCCTGCTCGTGGCGGATCAGCTGGGTGGGATCGTGGGGTTGTCCGAGCTGCACAATGAGCTGGTGGCCGACAATGAGCTGGCGGCGGCTGTCTCGATGGCGCTGGCGAAGGACCCGCGCACGGCGGGCCAGCGCATTGGGGTGTATCCGAAGCTGGGCGAGGTGCATCTGCGCGGGAATGTGCGGACGGCGGAGGCGCGCACGGCGGCAACTGAGGTGGCGCGGGGTGTGCCCGGCGTGAAGATCTTGATGAATGAGCTGCACGTAAACCCGAATGCGGATGTAGTGCCTGTGCTGGCGGGTGTGACGAATGAAGAGGATGTAGTGCCGGGGTAGGCGGTATCTGAGCATTAGAAGCCCAATGCGCCCGCGTGCTATCAGCACGCGGGCACTTTTATCGTGCCTTAACAGTGCTGTACAGACTGCATTAGCTGATCTCGCCGCTCTCACCCCAGCCAAACGTTTGAATGAGCAACGCCAGATGGAGGAGTCGCGTCAAATGCCTCCATTGATTTCACCCGGCGAAGGAGTTCAGTGCATGCGATTACTTTATAAGCTGACACTCACACTTGCTCTACTCGCCTGCTTGCTCGTAACACCTGGGTGTACAAACCAGAGCGAGGCAGAGGCGCCACCCCCTCCATGTCCCTCACTTACCTGTCGGGTAGTTATTCCGCCATGCCAACCGCCAGCACTTTTAGGCATGGGCATGCCTCGTGACGCGGGATCTCAACTTGGGTTTCTTCCCTATGTCGCGATGTGGCTACCTGCTACCGTGTCGTGGTATAGCGCTCAAGCGTACCCGTCGGGTCAGTCGTCGATCCAGTTGCTCCCGAGCCAGCCGCGTCCGTTGATGCGTATTGAATACGCCCGCTACTTTCCGCGCCCCTACAATACTTATGCCGTGCATGCAGTGATTGCCTTTGATGAAACTACACAGGCGCTAGGCCTTACAACCAATATCACGATCCCTGGTCAAACCGTCGTTATCAAGTCGACAGCGCTGGAGGATATCAATGGACACACGGCGACGTTTTTTGAGCTACAGGGTTCAACCGGCAATAATGAGACAACTGTGATTGGCGTTGAGTGGCAGAGCGGGACGCTGTGGGTGCGCGTCACGGCTGTGGCTAGTGGGCGTTACTTGCCAATTAGTAGTGTAGATGGCGATGATATCGTCGCTTGGGAAGGGACAAGCAAGGACGAGTTACTGCGCGTAGCAAGAAGTGCCAGCAGCTATACCGGCTGCGATAGGAATATATCCGGTGCTAGCTAACACATCTTGTTCAGTCGGGTTGATTAGTTAGGCGAGGGCTGGACACAGCGGCGGGCTGCACAGATTGTCTGCGGCGGTGGTGCGCTTGGTGGCGGCGGGGGTGGCAGTACGTGATCGAGAGTGGGCGACGAGCTAGCACTGCGCCACTCACGCTGGACGAGTGTTCGCGCGGGTTGACCCTAGCCATCGCCGTTGGCGCGCTGGGGACGCCCTGCGGCCCAATGGATACCGGGGCGGCGTGCCATAGGTTTTCGCTGAGAGCTTTCCCTGCTTGGAGCAATTTTCGCCAATACGCAAAATTGCCCCCCGCTCCCCTTGACTAATTTATCACTGTCAGTATACTTGGTAATGTTTGGATCGCGGGCCGCCTCCCAACGATGCCTCAATCCTCGGGCGCCGGGGTTACCTCCTCTGGGGCATAGCTGGTGATGTTGGCGCGCGCTTCTCCATCATGGGCGCCGTACATCTCCGCTGGCGCCATCCACTGCCCATGGTGGATACGTGTCTTGGTCGCTACCCCTTCACCTCTCGCATACTCCGCCGTCTCGATACCTTCGCGCTTTCACGGTTTGCCCTTCCGATCGGGCCTGTCTGTCCGCGCAAGCAGGCAGGCAGGCCGGCGATTGATTGCTTTATTCCAAGCCCTCGTCGCGCCAGGTGGCGCGCGGTGAAAGGAAGGAGGCGCGGCAGTCCCTATCGCGGCAATTGTGGATGCGCGCTGTTGGCGTGTCCGCACGCGTAACCCGCTTTCCATAGACGTTCGGCCGACCCGCCCCTCGTGCGGATCTGCGAGGGCCCGTCGCGCATGGGTGCGCCTCGGGGCTGCGACTTGGCGGCCAGAGTTGGGGTGTCTACGGCAGCCATCCCGTCGATTTAGGAGAAGCAACGCGTGAAACGAAGTGTAAAGGTAGTCATTGGGTCGTTGGTTGGCGGCGCCAGCATCGTCGCGGCGCTCGCTCTGGTCCTCGCACTGTTCACTGGAACTGCCGGTGCGGCGGCAGGCGGCAGCGAAGTCTTCCACGGTCAGGTTTTCCCCATTCGCGGCGCGAGCGGTAGGGCGGTCACCAACAGCAACATGTATTACCATGGCGGCCGCGTGGCGCATTCCCCAGTCGTTTACATAAGCTGGTGGGGGTCGCAGTGGTCCACCGGTTTCTCCTCAGGCGGCTACACGAGTTCCCAGGCGCAGACCTACAACACGGACTTCTTCGGTGGAGTGGGCGGCAGCTCGTGGCACAACACGGATAAGCAGTATTGTGACGGCGTGGCGGTGAACACGCAGATCTGCGGCACGAGTGGCAACCACATCGGCAACGCAACCTTCGGCGGCGCCTGGAATGATACGAGCTCACTGCCCAAGCGCATCAGTCAGTCGAGCATCGCCAGCGCGGCAGTGCGGCTGATGAGCCATTTCGGCGGATACAACCCCGACGGCATCTACCTCGTCTATACGCCGAGCGGCCATTCGATGAGCGGGTTTGGCACGCAGTGGTGCGCCTGGCACAGCTCGACGACCGACAGTTTGGGCAACAACGTCGCCTACGGCTATATCCCCTACATGCCGGACGCCGGATCGAGCTGCGGCTCGAACTACGTCAACGCGACCAACACTAGCTATGGCAACGGCTATTTCGATGGCTTCTCCATTGTGGCTGGTCATGAGTTCATCGAGTCAGAGACCGATATGAACCCAAATACTAGCACCACGGTTGCCTGGCAAGGCCCTGGCGGCGGCAGCGACGAGAATGGCGACAAGTGCGCCTGGAACCAGAATGGCGGCACGTCCACAAATATCTCGCTGGGCAGCCACAGCTATGCCGTGCAGCCTGACTGGAGCAATGACTCCACGCAGAATGGCAGCCATTGCGTGACCTCGCACACGTAGGCGTGCGCTGGACATCCGGATTGCTCGGGAGGGGTGCAACGCACCTCTCCTTTTCTTTGCCTTTGTGCTGGGCCGTCTCCATGATAGTGCACGCGTCCTCTGACGAATTCCCAATAAGAGATAGCGCTGGGCGTGGGTGGATGGTCTATGCTATAGGATGGCAGAGGGTATACGGGAGAGGAGGACGCAGATGAGCACAGAGCAGGGGCAGACGGCTGGGGGTATCGCGGGGAAGGTGGCGATAATTACGGGGGCGAGCCGGGGGATCGGGCGAGCGGCTGCGGTACGCTTCGCGAAGGCGGGGGCGGCGGTGGTGCTGGCGGCGCGCAATAGGGAGGCGCTGGCGGCGCATGTGGGGGCGATCGAGGCGGCGGGCGGCCGGGCGCTGGCGGTGGTGACGGATGTGGCCGACGAGACGAGCGTGGCGGGGCTGTTTGCGCGGACGGCTGAGACGTTTGGGCCGGTGGATATTCTGGTGAACTCGGCGGGGGCGGTGGCGAATGTGCCGTTCGAGCGGATGGAGACGGCGACGTGGGATAGGGTGATTGGCGTGAATTTGCGGGGGACGTTTTTGTGCTGCAGGGAGGCCTTTCACTCGATGATTCCGCGCGGGGGCGGGGTGATCGTGAATTTGTCGTCGCTGTCGGGCGTGCGGGGGGTGGAGAAGTTTCCGGGGCTGAGCGCGTATAACACGTCGAAGTTTGGCGTGGCGGGGTTGAGCGAGATACTGGCGGTAGAGGGGCGCCCGCATAACATCCGGGTGGTGGCGGTGAGCCCTGGGGCGGTGGATACGGAGATGCTGCGCGAGGCTGCACCACATTTGAAGGCGGGGATGACGCCTGAGGAGATGGCGAGTATCCTGCTTTTCCTGGTGGGGCCGGATGCGCGGCCACTGAGCGGCACGAACCTGGAGATCTTTTCGAACGCGTGAGCGCGGTCGAAGAGGAATCGTCGAAAAGGAATTAGAGAGGGTCATCTGACGCAGAATGAAACCGAGCGAGGTAGAAGAGGTGTTCTTGTGATGGGAGGGGTGTTGTTCCCCTCACGGGCGTTAAGAGAGCCAATGCTCGTTCAAAAAATATGAGGCGACTTTTTGTGCGCTGGGGAAGACGAATAGGTACCATGACAACAGATGTGAAGCGCGATTCAGTCTATACTCCGGCGGTGTTGGTGCTGGCGGCGATTGTTGGGATTTCGTTTTTGGGGCTGGGCTTTGTGATGCCGCTGCGGGCGCTGTATGGTCGCGAGTTGGGGGCGTCGTCGGGGGAGATCGGGCTGATGGCGTCGGTGGCGCTGCTCACGGGGTTCGTCGCCGCGCCGGGGCTGGGATGGCTGACGGATCGCGTGGGAGCGCGACCGATGCTGGCGGCGGGGGTGCTGGCGCATGCGGTGCTAGTGTTGGCGTATATCCCGGTCGGTAATCCGGCGCTACTGATCGTGCTGCGCGGGCTAGAGGGTATCGCCATCGTCGCGGTGCTGCCGCCAGCGCGGGCGCTGATGAACGCAATGGCGCCGAAGACGCGGCAAGGCGAGGCACTGGGGCTGCTTGGATCGGCGCAGATGGTCGGCATTCTGATGGGGCCGGCGATCGGCACAGAACTGGCGAGCCTGACCAGCTATACGGACGCGTTCCTGGTGGCGAGTGTGCCGCTGTTTATCGCGACGGTGGCGGCGTGGGTGTTCCTGCCGCGAGGGGCACATGGAGATACGGGCGCGAGGGCGAGCGTGCCGGTGACGAATGGGGCGCTCTTTACCCGACCGATGCTGTTGGTGTATGGGCTAACGGCGGTGCTGGGCCTGACGAGTGGCGTGATCCAGGCGATCTGGAGCATCTATATGCTCGATCGCGGCGCGTCGCTGCTGGTGATCGGGCTTTCGTACGCGACGTATGCGCTGCCCGCCGGGCTGATGGGTCCACTGGCGGGGCGCATCTCCGACCAGCGGGGACGCTTTTGGCCGATCATTGGGGGGCTGCTGCTGTACGCGGCGATCTATATCGTGTTTGGGCTGCCGATCTCGCCGTTCTGGATAGTGGTGCTGTCGGCAGTCGAGGGATTCGCGGCGGCTGTTGCGCGGAGCGCGCTGGATGGCTTGCTGGCGGATGTGATGCCAACGGAGGGGCGCGGCAAGGCGCAGGCGAACTACAGCGCGGCGCAGACGGCGGGCAGCTTCGCGGGGGCGACGGCGGCGGGCTTCCTCTATGCGATCTCGCCCGGCGCGCCGTTTACGATCAATGGCGTGATCTTCCTGGTGACGGCGGGGGTGTTGTTCCTGCCGGCGCTGGGCAGGCTCTTTCCCGCGCCGGGGGCGTTACGCTTTGGCGGTGAAGGTCAGGGCTAGCTGGACGGTGTCTGAGACGCCGGTGACGGACGGCACGTTTGGGATGGCGAGGTTGAAGTCTTTATAGCTCACGGTTGTCTGGGCCTGGCCGGTCAGGGTGGTGCTGCTCGTCAGCGTTACTTTGGCATCGAACGTCACCGACCGCGTCACCTGATGGATGGTCAGGTCGCCGGTGATCTGGAAGGACACAGGCTGGCCCAGGCTGATGGTGGATGGCAGCCCTTTGAGCGACTTGGGAACGAAGACGGCGTATTGATTGCCCTGCTGGGCCGTTTCAAGGATGCGGCTTTGCAGGGTGCGATTGCGCAAGTCGTTGTCGGTGGCGAGGGTGCTGAGGTCCACACGGATCTGGCCGACCTGGCTTTGTGATGGGTCTTTGAGGTTGACCTGTATCTGTCCTGTGAGGGAATTGGTCTTACCGACGACGGTATTGGGCTTGCCGAAGAGCACTTCATCTATGGTGAAGGTGGCTTGCGAGGACGATGGATCTATGGTGAGGATGGTCGCGTCCTTCGAGGGGGCGAACGTGGAGGCGGAAGCTGAGTCGCCAGCGCTACTCTTGCCAGAGCCACCAAACAGATAGAACGCGCCTACCGCAACGGCGACGACCAAGATAACCGCGACGCCCACGCCGATTCGCGCCCAGGGACGCATAAGAAGCTGCCGCATGCCATTACTCTCTCTCGTCCGCGCGCCCACACGCACACCACACCGCCACTTTGGCATTTTGCCACAATTCGCAAGGATGCTGTGGAGAGAGTAGCATCTGCGATTGAATGCATGGGATGCTGTTGCTGAAGGAACGTTGAAGACACTGGCGGATGCGCGAGGCGCGAGCGCGTGGTGGCGACACGTGATACGTGGCGCACCGGAGCAATTGCAGCTGGAGTCTGAGGCGTTGCGCCAACGTGTCGAGGAGATGCAGGCACGCTCCATACTGTTGGCGTCGTGACGTATGGGGTATAGCAACTCAGGCGAAGGCGCAGCTCGCAGCGGCTTGCTATGCGTCGTGCTTAGCTGGGGCTCTGAGGTGGCGGACCGAGGAAGCGAAAGAGCAGTTCTTCCAGCTCATCGAGCTCGAATGGCTTGCGTAGCAGGGCATTCGCATCGGCTTCCTGGGCGCGCTTCATGCCTGCCGCTGTCATCAAGATGATAGGCGGTGGTGCATGGCCGTTTGCCTCTGCGTCGGCGCGCAGCGTGGCAATCAACTGCGTCCCGTCCATCTGTGGCATCATCAAGTCGGTGATCACGAGCGCAGGATGGCGCAGGCGCGCAAGCTCAAGCGCCTGTTTGCCATGTGCGGCTACGAGTGGGGTATAGCCCGCATCTTCGACGATGAGCGCAATCGCTTCGGCGATAGGCTCTTCATCTTCGGCGATCAATACCAGCGGTGGTTGCGATGGATCTGGCTGCGCTTCGGTGGACGCAGGCGCTTGCGAAACGCGCTGCTGCCCCTCGGACTCTCCATCCCCCGCGTTCCCCGCGCCTGTACGTCCGCGCTCAGCGTCCGTGTTGGCCCCGCTCACGGCGTCCCCTCCGGCGTGTCATCGCTATTGGCGTGCTCGATGCGGTCGCCAGCAGTGCGTCCGTCGCGGGAGCTACGCCGTTGCAGTCGTTCCTGGGCTCTGGTCTCTGCGAGGTCTGTGCCAAGCGTATCACGCTCGCCTACATCAGATACGTCTACTCCTTTCTGAGTCCGACCGCCGTTCTCACTGGGCGACATCAAGGAGATACCTTTTGGTGGCGCCACGACAAACTCGCGTACTGTGCTCACGTCATGCGCTGAGAAGCGCATCTTGATGACGGAGAGCAGGCGCGTGAGCCTATTGTCGCGCTCTATCTGACGTAATAGCAGCACGTTTTCTGCCATCACTGAAATCGGGTTGGTGGCAAAGCTGAGCTCAGGGGCGCTCGTCTGGGGTATCTCGCGGGTAAAGAGGGCGGTGATGCCGCGCATACGGAGCGCTTCTACCAGTGCAGCCAGGTAATTGTCCACGCGGCGTGGGTCGCCGCCGTCATTTATCGCGCGCTCCAATTCGGCGGCGCTATCCACTACCAGGCGCCGAGCTTTGATCTTATCCAGCGTGATCAGGAACTGCTCGGCGAGAATGTCGGGGTTGAGCTCGACGGGCGACCAGCGCATCAGCGTGAGTGCGCCATTGCTAGCGGCCGCGGCACGCAGGTCGGCTTCCATGGCGAACGGCTCGGCCTTAAGCAGTAGCTGGCGCTGGCTCTCGCGGAAGCCGAGGAAGAGTGTGGGCTCGCCTGCCCGCGCGCCGGCGACGGCGAAGTGTAGTCCCAGCAGTGTCTTGCCGGTGCCCAGGCTGCCGACGAGGAGCGTGCTCGTGCCACGTGTGAGTCCACCGCCGAGCAGGGCATCGAGATCGGGTATGTCGAACTGCGCGCGACCATCCAACTCGCCGCGCGCCTGGAGCAGGTCGTCGGCGGTGTCACTCTGGGCCAGCTCGCCGACGCGGGTGCCATGTGCCGCGGCAGCCACCCGCGACTCAATGCGTGGGTAGATGGTGGCGCCGTCTTCGCCAAGGGCCAGCCCGTGCACGCCTGAAAGCGGCGCTCCACCGCGCACTTTGATCGCCTCAATGCCGCGCCACTGGCGTACGCCGACGAGATCGTAGCGCAGGCCGAGGATGACGTCACCTGTCGTCGCCTCGGGGAAGAAGGCTGGATCGCGCGGGTCGGCCTCGCTGGTGATGACGGTGGTGGTGCCAAGGACACTGAGCGTGGTGCCGATGTCATAAAGGAATTGCCGGGCACTTTGTGGATCGACATCGGCACCACGCACGCCCCGGAAACCGTCGAGCACGACGAAGCCGGCATGGCCGCGGCGAGCGGCAGCCACCATCTCATCGCCGGTGGCCTCTAAGCCACCGTTGAGGAATTGCTGCAAGCTAAGAAACTGGATCTCATCGCCGACCAATTCGTCGTCATAGAAACTGAAGGAGCTCAGGTGGGCGATGAGCTTGCTCGTCGGCTCGGAGAGGGCAGTCAAGACAATCGATCTGCGCCGATTGCGAGCGGCGGCGAATGCCATTTGGTTTGCCAGGGTGGTCTTGCCACTTCCTGGTGGTCCCACGATGATGACGAGGGAGCCACGAGGGATGCCTCCCCCGACTACCTGATCGAGATTTGGTACGCCGGTGGGATCGAGAAGTGGCGTGAATACCTGTACTGCTTCGTTTGGTTCATCTGGTTGCTTTGCGCTCACGTCGAGCTCCTCCCCATGCCTGGCCCACCCTGAATGGCGAGCGCCTCTTTATAGTCATATATCACGAGCGTTTCTCCACCCGGCGCCGCTGCATATGCACACGATGGTCGCGGATAACAGTATAGTATTTTAGTGTGTCCTGACCCTAGCGTGCCTACCCGATTGTGTGTGGCGAGCAGGCGCGCGGCTAGCTCAGCATGACGATATAGAGCGGATAACGATGTCTCTCCTTGCTCACGTTGCCCCTTTCCCGACCAGGGGAGGTGGCGGCAGAATCAGCCGCCAGGGTGAGGCGGGTCAAGGAAGCGCCGCAGCAATGCCTCGATCTCGGTGATGTCGAAGGGTTTGCGGAGCACTGCATCAGCTCGGGCCTCGCGTGTGTAAGCGGCCCCTGCCGCCGTCATGAGCACGATCGGCGGCGGTGTCTCGCCGGCTGCCTCCGCGTCTGCTCGGAGGGCGGCGATGAGTTCCGCGCCGTTCAACTGTGGCATCATGAGATCGGTGAACACCAACGCAGGATGCCATGTGCGCGCCAACACCAGCGCTTCTCGACCGTGCGTAGCGCTGATCGTCGTGTAGCCTGAGTCTTCGATGATCAGCGCCAGCGCCTCAGCGATTGGCGGCTCATCTTCGACGATCAGCACGAGTTTGGGCTGATGCGCGCTATCGATCGCAGGCTGTTGCTCGGGGCGCCCTATTTCATTCCTCACCCGATGCAGCCTCCGGTCTGGTGGATGTGTCGCTTACAGTGGTCACACTGTCGAGAGACGGTCGGGGGAACTGCAAGCGTGATCGGGGCTTGCCAGTGGGTGGATGGCCCAGTCTTGTCTCACTCACGACGCCCCCTATCGTCAGAAATGCTTTTCGCTGACGTTGTACACCATGTTACACGGGTTTGCTAGGGATTGTGTCCCGTTGAATTGACGATATAGTCAAATTGCGCATACTGGAGATGCGTTGGTTACGCTGGAAGTGTGACATGCACATTTGGTGCGAGCAACCACTCATGCGTTGCGCGGCGTGTGTATTTAAGGCGCGCCAGACTGGCGATGAGTTCCGTCACGCTTTGCATTGATGAAGACTGATAGCGAGAGTTGTGCCAACAATGGCGCATGTCATAGCCTGGCGGGCTGTAACTCCGATCGGGGGAGGCGTATGGTAAAGCAGCTTCCGCGTCCGAGCGTGCTCTCGACGGCTACCGTTCCGTTCATCGCCTCGGTCAATTCTTTAACGAGCGCCAGCCCCAGGCCTGTTCCTCCTTCGGTGCGCGCCGTTTGCCCGCGGTAGAAGCGCTCCCAGATGTAGGGCACATCCTCCTCTGCGATTCCCTCGCCGGTGTCATTGACCTGAAGGCGGACCATGCCAGCATTGTCGGGGTCAGGGGCGACCGCGAGCGCAACAATTCCACCGGGTGGTGTGTGGCGGATGGCGTTGTGTAGCAGATTTTGCACTACTTGCTCCAGCCGGCCAGCGTCGGCAAGAGCGAGCTGGGGATCGGAAGGGGCATCCGCGACTACTTCGACACGCCCGCGCTGCCAGGCGAGCGGGGCCTGGGTCGCGGCGATACGCCGGACGAGTGCGCCCATGTCTACCGGCTCGCGGTAGAGGTCGAGCTTGCCAACCTCGGCTCGCGCCAGGGTGAAGAGGTCGTTGATCAGCGCCTGGAGGTGAATCGTCTCGCGCTCCATCACTTCCAGATCGGCACGCAGTGTCGTGGGTGGGGTGCCATTCCAGTGGGAGACAGTCGATTCGAGGTAGCCGCGCAGGGTGGCGACGGGGGTGCGTAGCTCGTGAGAGACACTGGCGATTAACTCGCGGCGCGCGGTGAGGAGCTGTGCGATGGTGTCGCGCTCAGCCTCTACCTGCTCCACGGCGCGCTGGAGATCGGCGGCCATAGCGTTGAAGTTGGCTTGGAGCTGCGCTACCTCGTCTTCACCGGTGATAGGCACGCGCACGGCGTAATCGCCAGCACGGAGCGCGTTGGTGGCGGTGGTGAGGGTTTGCAGGCGGCGCGTCATGCTGCGGGCAAAGATAAACGAGAAGAGAGCAGACGGCGGCAGCACGATGATGATGCCGAGCACGCTTAGCACGCTCAGGAAGAAGAGCAGCGGGACAACCGTGATGATGCTGCGGCCTGGGCCTGACGACGTGACGTGGAGCAGCGTCACGACCAGGAGGATCAGGAGCCCGGCTCCGATGGCGGCGACGACGAGATGCGCGTGGGTCAATGCCCATTGCAGGCGCGTGCGGCGCAGACGGTTCCAGAAGAGGAGCAGGCGTACGCCGATACGAAACACGACGAACTCGGCCATGAACGCGACGAGGGCGATGAGGAAGAAGGCAGCGATAGGGATGCCGCGAACGCCGACGCGCAGCAGATTGGCGGCGGAGCGCTCAGAGCTCGCCAGCGACAGTGCAGTGACGAGCAGCACGCCGAAGGGGACCAGGCCAAGAATAGCGCCCATTGTGCTGTCATGGAGGTACTGGCGCTGCCAGGTGCCGCGTGACAGGCGCAACCGGAGGGCACACCAGAGCGCGCAGAATGGACCGTCCAGCAGGATCAGGTTGATCGTGAATTGCGCCAAGCCGAAACGCGATGGATTGTAGATGAGGAGATAGGCTATGAGTGAGACGGCAGCGGCGATCAGCAGCGTCTCGACGAGGGCATGCGGCGGTGTGGCACCGAGCCAGAAGCGGCACGGCGGTGTGGTGTGGATGGATGATGCGGCGCGGGCGTTTTCTTCTGTTTGTTCGTTTGCCACTGGCTGGGAGTCTTCGGTGTTGCCGGAGGCGTGTCGTGATGTGGGGGTCAAGAGTGTCATGGAGCGCCTCTCAGTCTTCGGGTCGCAGGCGGTAGCCGATGCCCCAGACCGTCTCGATGGCATCGCCGACCGCGCCCAGCTTTTTGCGGAGCCGCATCACGACATTGTCTACCGAGCGGTCGCCGCCGATGTAGGTCTCACGCCAGACGGTGTCGAGCAGGTATGCGCGGCTGAAGGCGCGGCCCGGACTGCGGAGCAGCAGGTGGAGGAGGGCGAACTCGGTGGGGCTGAGATCGAGCGGTGTCACGTCGAGTGTGGCCAGGTGCGCGCCGGGATCGAGGCGGAGCGGGCCACGGGTGAGCATCTCGCCGGTGTCGGCGCTGTCGGCGGTGAGCGTCTGGCGGATCAAGTCGGCGCGGCGCAACAAGGCGCGCACCCGCGCGATCAACTCGCGCATATTGAATGGCTTGGTGAGGTAGTCGTCGGCGCCGACCTCCAGGCCGACGATGCGGTCGGTGTCTTCGCTGCGGGCGGTGAGCATGAGCACAAGCGTGGGCGCGGTTTGGCGCATGCGACGCAGGACTTCAAGGCCGTCGATGCCGGGGAGCATCCAGTCGAGGATGACGAGGTCGGGGCGCTCGCGCGTGTGCAGATCGAGCGCGGCGTAGCCATCCGCCGCGTGTAGGGCGGTGTAGCCAGCGGCCTCCAGCTCGCGCACGATCACCTGCGCCAACTCACGCGCGTCTTCGACCAGCAGGATTGTCGCCATCTCCTCACATACTCCTCGGCTAAGTGACTGTTGACGTGGCGGCCTTGCGGGGACGCTCCACGATCTCCTCTATGTCCACTTCCCATTATATGCCGCACATCTCAAGAGAAAAGGTGCCGCGATGGGCATATCGGCAGTTGCGACAAATTTGCGACGACTATGCGGCGTGCATGCGACCGATCCACGATGGCGGTGCGACAGCCGCAGTTTATGCTTGCATACGTAACGCCCGGACGACATACCGCACCTGAGAACGTGCCGAGCAAGACACGCTGGGACAGCGGGCGGGTGGTCCTGGCTAAAGGAGCGAGATCGCATGACGACGACAGTGCTTGAGCGGCCAGACGTGGGCATAGAGGACCGGATTGAGGGTAGCGCCGCCAGCAGCAATGGCCTTACAGATACTCCCACAGATGAAGGTGTACGGATAGCGACGGTGGAGCGGGGTGGTGGGCACGGGCGCAGCGATGGGGCGGGCTGGCGCGAACTGCCACGCCGGATATTCTACACGACATGGCGCTTGTTGCCAGGCTGGGCGCAAGGGCTGGCGTTCCGAATGGGGGCGCCGAAGGTGTCGATGGGGGCGGTCGCGGTGATCCGGGATGGGCGCGGGCGCATCTTGCTGGCACACCATACCTATCGGCAGCGGGCCTGGGGGCTACCGGGCGGCCTGGTGGGACGGCGCGAGCAAGCAGCGGAGGCAGTCGCGCGGGAGCTGCGCGAGGAGCTTGGCGTGGCGGCGGTGGTCGGGCCGCTGCTCTGTGCCGAGACATGCGTGCCGAGCCGTCATCTGACGCTGTATTACCTTGCGACGATTGACAGTCAACCCCAGTTGGATGGCGTCGAGATCGATGGTTTTCGCTATGTCGCGCTGGATGAGGCGGGTGTGCTGCTGGGTGAGGAGGCGAGGGCATGGCTCGCTAGCCTGCGCCATATGGCGTATCCGCACACGTGGGCATCGTGACGAGCATTCGGGCATCTGCGACAAAGTTGCGACAGATACGTGATTGACGCACGACAGGTGCCTGCTATCGTTACTCATGTGCTGTGTGAGAGCAGAGCATGGGTGTACACTCGGCCTGCGGCCATTTTGAGAACGTTGGAAGACGATTGGGAGATTATTGGGAGGAGTATGGTGGTATGACTGCAACGATCACGACGCAGCCCTCGGCAGTGGCGGGCGGCGCGCGCACAGGTGAGGTGGTGTTGCGCACGCGGGAGCTAACGAAACGCTACGGGCAGCGCCTGGCGGTGAATAATCTCAATCTGGAAGTGCATCGTGGGGAGATCTTCGGGTTCCTGGGGCCGAACGGCGCGGGCAAGACGACGACGATTCGCATGGCGCTTGGGCTGATTACGCCGACATCAGGCAATGTGGAGATTTTGGGGCATGATGTCGTCACACAGCGAGCGCAGATCTTGCCGCGCGTGGGCGCATTGATCGAGACGCCGGCACTCTACCTCTATATGTCCGGGCGCGACAACCTACGGGCGGTCGGCTCGGTGCTGGGGGGCGTGCCAGATGCGCGCATCGATGCGGTGCTGGAGCTGGTGGGCTTGCAGAATCGCCAGAAGGATCGGGTCAAGACGTATTCGCTGGGTATGAAGCAGCGGCTTGGAGTTGCCATCGCGCTGCTGCAGGATCCTGAGCTGCTGGTGCTGGATGAGCCGGCGAACGGCCTGGATCCGGCGGGCATTGTCGAGATGCGCGATCTGATGCGAACGCTGGCGGCTGCGGGCAAGACGGTGTTTATCTCCAGCCATGTGTTGACGGAGGTGCGCCAGATCTGCACGCGGGTGGCGATTCTCAATCTGGGCCAACTGGTGACCGAGACCACTGTGGAGGAACTGGTCGGCGGGCGTGGCGAGTATGCTGTGCTGCTGGAGCCGGCCTACCGACAAGAGGCGCTGGCGCTGGTGCAGGCGCAGGTGTGGGGACGTGAGGCGCGTCTCGATGCAGAGAGTGGCGCGCTGGTCACGCAGGCGCCGCAGGGGCATGGGCGCGACCTCAACCTGTTCCTGGTGCACGCGGGCTTCGCGCCTGACACTATCGCAGAACATACGCAAGACCTGGAGAGCGTCTTCCTGCGCCTGACGGGAGCAGACAATGGAGGGGTGAAGTGATGGGAGCGGCAGCCACATATACAGACAGTCGTATCAGTTTGGGGGCAACGACAGCAAAGCCGAGCTTTCTAGGGCTGGTGCGCGGCGAGTTATTCAAGATTTCACGGCAGCGGATCACGTGGTTTATGTTGCTGGTGCTGGCCGGCCTGGTTTGCTTTCCGTATGTCATCGGCTTGGGCCGTGGAGGGATAAAGGACTACATCACACAGGCGCCGCTTGACGTGATCTACCGCGATATGGCGCAGGGCTTCTTTGTGCTGCGGGTGTTTTCGGGGGCGTTCCTGGTGCTGGTGACGGCGCGGCTGATCGGCATGGAGTATTCGGGTGGGACGATCCGGGTGCTGCTGTCGCGCGGCGTCGGACGGATGCAGTTGCTCTCCGCCAAGCTGCTGACGCTGGCGCTGGTGGCGCTTGGCGTATTCGCCGGAGGGGCGATCCTTGACCTGGCGATGACGGTTGCGTCGGTGCAGCTCGTCGCGGGTAATCTCGACGCGCTAAAGTCAATCGACGCGACGTTCTGGTCGGACACGCGGATCATGGGCATGACGGTGCTGATCAGCATGGGGGTGACGATCCTGATGGCGGCGGCGGTCACGACGGTGGCACGCTCGCTGGCGGGCGGTATGAGCGCCGGACTGGCCTGGTTTCCAGCGGACAATATCGGCCTGATCATCTTCTATCTGGCCTTTAGCCTGACCAAGAGCGATTTCTGGACGCTGGTAACGGGCGATTTCCTTGGGCCGAATATCAATGTGATGGCAGCGCGATTGATGTCTGCACACGCTCAGGCTCTTCAGATCGGATTCGATAAGATGAGCCCGCCGCTGGTGCCGGTGACGGGCGGACATACGCTGCTGGTGACGGCGATCTATGCGGTGGTGTTCCTCGTTGTGGCGTTTGGGCTGACGGGCTGGCGCGACGTGACGGAGTAATGTGCGGGGTGACCTAACCCCCAACCCCCTTCCCTCCAAGGGAAGGGGCCGTGGGGCGGGCAGAGCGGCAATAGCGGTTTTTCGTTATACGGCGCGGAGTCTGGCTGGATGTAAACAAGCCAGGCTGCCGGGAATCAGTGCTTTGGCTGCGTGGCTGCTTCTATTCGGCATATGGCGCTGGTTGATATGCATGAGGAGGGATGTGGTGGAGGCAGCGGTTGCATTCTCGCAGGTTGAGGGTGCGCAAGATCTGAGGCCGAGCTTTGTCGGCATTGTGCGGGGTGAGCTGTTCAAGATGTCGCGGCAGCGGTTTACATGGGTTTTGGGGTTGCTGCTGGTGGGGATGATCTGCCTGCCGTATCTGGGCAACCTGAACGACGCGATACGGCAGG
>DASVOW010000021.1:0-2656 GCA_036383155.1 Ktedonobacterales bacterium | reverse complement strand
CCCTCATCGCGCACGCTGATATGTGCTCCCGTGCGATCGCGTCTGAGCTCAACAGAGACAGGCGTTTCGGCCGGTGAATACTTGAGCGCGTTTGACAGCAAGTTGGAGAGCACCTGGCCGAGCCGAGTGCCATCTGCCTGTACCTCCATCGGCGCGTTAGGCATCTGCAAAACGATGTTCCGCCCGGTGGCTACTTCTTGATCTGCCACGACCTGTTCGCATAGCGAGCCAAGGTCGCAGCGCTCACGCATGAGCAACAGTTTGCCCGTATCGAGACGCGTGGCGTCGAGCAGATCGTTAATCAGCCGGTTCATGTTCTCTAGGCCATGCTCCATACGCTGCAGCAGATTGGCCTCAGGACGTTCCGCCCTGGCGAGTTGCCGGTGTGCAAGCTGCGCAAGCGCCTTGACGCTCGTAAGCGGTGTCTTCAATTCATGCGAGACAAGCCCAAGCATGTCCTCTCGTTCGCGCTCGAATTGCCGTCGCTCGGTGATATCACGCGCCACCAGTACCGCCCCGCTGACGTCTCCGTTGGAGTCGCGCAAAGGCGCACCGCTGTAGCTGAAAATCAATTCTTGATCCTGCCCCACCATCACACTCGTCTCGACCTGATCCGCCTCTCTGAGCGTCTCCCCGCTCAGGACTCTGTTGACGGGCCACCGCTCTGGCGGCAGAGGATTTCCCTCCAGGTCGCGCACATCATAGCCAGGCGACCGCTGCTCCAGAACGGTGTTACTCAGTTGTGCCGCGCTGATACCGACCCGTTCGAAAAGCTGCCGTGCCGTCGCATTCTGGAGCCGGATGATGCCATTTGCTCCGTAGAACGTCACACCCTCGGTCATTGCGTCGAGAATTGCGGCCAGCTCGGCGGCGCGCTCGGCGACCTCCCGTTCCAGCCGCTTGCGCTCTGTAATATCTACCTGGGTCACGACCGCGCCCGTAATCTCTCCCTGTGCGTTGCGGATAGGCCCTGCCGAGTTGAGCAACGTCTTCTGACGGCCATCGGTGGCAGTAATAACGATCTCCTCATTGGAGATGACGGCCCCGGCCAGCGCACGTGGCGTCGCGCGCTCTTCGGCTATGATTGGCTTTCCTGTTTCAGCCCACACTGCCTTGTAGCGCTCATAGTCATCGCTTCCATTCACACTCGGTGTCTGGTCGCTCCACAGCTCACGCCCAGCCTTGTTCCACTCGTTGACGGAGCCATCCGTCTCCGCGATATACACCCCGACCGGCAGCACGTCAAGCACCGCGCGCAGGTGTGCGGCGTTGCGCTCGCTCTGCAAATGCGCCGCCCGTTCTCGCACAGCCAGCGCGGCGTGTTCGCGCTCACGCTGTTTGCGTGCTGAGATGTCCTCGATAATACAGAGACAATATTCCGGCGCTCCGTGATGGTCGAGCGCAACCGACACCGAAAGATTGCCCCAGATGTCCGTGCCGTCCTTACGGACATAGCGCTGCTCGAAGGTGGCGTTCGACACGTCCCCGCTGCGGATACGCGCGCGGTATGCCTCAATCTGCGCGCGATCCTCAGGATGCGTTACTGCCTGGAAGGAAGAGGCGAGCAGCTCAGCCTCGCTATAGCCGAGCATCGCGCATAACGCCGCGTTGACACGAACGAACTCGCCCGTCACTCGCGTATGCGCCATGCCGATAGGGGAACATTCGAATGTTGCCCGGAACAGTGCCGCCTCGCGCAGCGCTTCCTGCTCATCCTCGTCAGCCACTGTCGCGGCGTCGTCCACATAACAGCGATCATCATTGAGCGCAACTGCCGCGCGGTGGTGAGCGTCCAAGAGAGGCTTCTTTCTATTGCGGTGTCGTCGTCTCTACCTACCAACATATCGCATGTGCTCTCCACGACACAAGATAAGATGACATGCGGCGTTTTAGTAGCAACAGTCGTGCCGCTTGCTCCTTACGCACCTGATTGCGTAGCGTAATGCAGTGTCGCCCGACATAGAGGAAGCGCTATGCGGTAGCATACGGTGGTGAGCGCATAGCAGATATGCAGTCGGCCACATGACCTATCCGACGAGCAATGTCGTGAGGTGATGCGCCGCTTGATGAGAAGGAGACAGACGATGAGCAAAGTTCGCTGGGGCGTCTTGAGCACGGCAAACATCGGCCTGAAGAAGGTAATCCCCGCGATGCAGCGTGGCAACTACTGCGACATGGTGGCCATCGCCTCGCGCGACCTGGAGCAGTCGGAGAAGACTGCCGCTGCGCTCGGCTTTCCCAAAGCCTACGGCTCGTACGAAGAACTGCTGGCCGACCCCGAGATCGATGCCATCTACAACCCTCTGCCAAATCACCTGCACGTCCCCTGGTCGATCAAAGCGCTGGAAGCCGGCAAACATGTGCTCTGCGAGAAGCCCATCGGCCTGGACGCGGCCCAGGCGCAGCACCTTGCCGATGCCGCCGCCCAGCACCCACACCTCAAAGTGATGGAGGCCTTCATGTACCGCTTCCATCCCCAGTGGCAGCGCGCCCGCGAGCTTGTGCGAGATGGGCACATCGGCGAGTTGCGCACGATCCAGACAGTCTTCTCTTACTACAACGACGACGCCACAAATATTCGTAATCGCGCCGAGGCCGGCGGTGGCGCGCTCTATGACATTGGCTGCTATGCGATCTCGGTGCCGCGTTTCATCTT
>DASVOW010000020.1:0-2442 GCA_036383155.1 Ktedonobacterales bacterium | reverse complement strand
GATGTCCGGCCTAATGACACCGTCAGAATCGTCCAACTCACCCCACCTGGGTCAGGCTGCTCCATCGTGCTGTCCACCGGCCTGCCTGGTATTGCCATGCCGCCTGGATCGCTGCGGGGCCTGCACTTGGTCGTCGGCGATGTCGCGGCAGTGCGTGCGGCGCTCATCGAGCGGGGTGTTGAGATGGGCGAGATCGAGGAACACGATCAAGGCATCAAGTACTCTGCCTTCAGCGACCCCGACGGTAACACCTGGACCCTGCAGGAAATGCCATGGAGAGCGTCGGAGTTTTGACACAGCATCCTGGATAAAAAAGCCGCCGCTGCTCGTAATACTTTTATGAGCAGCGGCGGCATACTAAAGAAGCAACGGCCTACATCTCGATCATCACCGGAGCCGGAGCGTCGTCAGCCTCCGGCGAGCCACCCTCGCCGGGTTTGCCCGCCTGCCCTGCGCGCTCGGGCGCCCGCGTCGCCAGCGGCACATCCTTCAGGAATAGCGTGATCACGATGATCACCCCGCACATGATGAGCCCGACCTTGAAAGCCTGCTCGATGCCAATAGCCAGCGCCGTGCGGCTCGCCTCGAAGATTTGATTGAACAGGTTCGTCACCTGCGTCGTCACCTGTGCCGTCACCGCTTGCGTCACCTGCTGCGTGATCGCGGCGATCGCCTGATCGTGCGCCGGACCCGTGGGCGGGATGCGATGCGATGCGCTTGCCTGCGCAATGGCCTGCTGCACTTGTGGACCCACCAACTGCTTCGTGGTGTCCTTTATCCCTTGCGCGATCAGCGCGTGCTGTGCGTTCGGATCGACCAGCACCTGCTGAATAATCGCGGGATCAAGTTTCTTCTGGCTGGCCTCTGCGGGCATCCGCTTCGCCAGTTCTGTCGTGACAGTGTTATTGACCACCGCACCGATGATCGCCACGCCAAGCGTCGAGCCCATCGAGCGCAGATACGTCACCGCACCCGTGCCCACACCCAGGCGAGTGCGCGGAATGGCGTTCTGCACCGCCAGCGTCATCACCGGCTGGATCAAGCCCATCCCCAGGCCGACGACAATCATATTACGCGTCACCTCGAAGATCGTCGTCGAGGTATTCATCTGCGAGAACAGGTAGATACCACCCGTCATCACCAGCGCGCCGATAATGGCGATAAACTGATAGCGCCCGATGCGCGCAATCACGAAGCCAATGAGCACCGCGCCCGCTCCCATCGCGATGGTCATCGGCGTGATCACCGCACCTGAGCTTGTCGCCGTCTGCTTCAACACAGCCTGGATGAACAGCGGCAGATAGATCACCACCGCGAAGAGCGTCATACCGACCATCAGCGCGAGGGCCGAGCCCGCCGCGAACACCTGATTGCGAAACAGATCGAGCGGCAGAATCGGCTCAATAGCAACAAAGCGCTCGATGATGACGAACGCGATGAAGAGCACGCCCGCCGCCGTCAGCGTGGAAATGACCTGCACCGAGTCCCATGGATACATCTGCCCGCCCCAGGTCAGGCCCAGCAGCAGACACACCGTCGCTCCAGCCGCCGTCAGCGCGCCGAGAAAGTCAATCCGCCGGATAGCCGCCCACCCCCGATACGCACTGCTGCGCAGCGAGATGTGCGTCGGCAGCTGGAAGACCAGCAAGATCAGCGCGACGATACCGATAGGCAGGTTGATGTAAAAGATCCAGCGCCACGTCGTATTATCAGTAATCCAGCCGCCCAGCGTCGGACCGATCACACTGGCGAGCACGAAGACGCCGGTGAAAAGCCCCTGCCAGCGAGCGCGCTCCGCTGGCGTAAAGATGTCGCCGATCAGCGTGAAGACCTGCGACATAATCGCGCCTCCACCGAAGCCCTGCAAGCCGCGATACAGAATCAACTGATTCATATCCTGCGCCGTGCCGCACAACGCCGATCCAGCGAGGAATACGACGACACCCGCGACCAAGAACCATTTGCGTCCGAACTGATCGGAGAGCTTGCTGATGATCGGGATCACTGTCGTCGAGGTCAGTAAATATGCGGTGACGACCCAGCTTATTTGGTCATAGCCCCCGTGAAGATCTGTGATAATGTGCGGCAACGCCGTGCTGACAATCGACTGGTCGAGCGCTGCGAGCAGCAATGTCATTACCAGGCTCGCGAGCACACCCGCGAGAGCGAATCCGCGCAGGCGCACGCGCTCCTCGCTTATTGCCTGTGCGGCTGGTGTCCGTTGTCTCTGTGGTGCGTCTGGAGTGTTTTCCATGTCTCTCAAATTCCCTGTGTCGTGAGAAGAATCGTTGTCGCGGTCGGTGTGGTCGCATCAGATGCTACGGTTGGGGGAGCAGACGCTGGCACCTCCGGCCTCGGCATTTCCTCAGCAGTGCCCTCATCTCGCGCATTCTCTTCCCGCAGTGGTGTAGTGCCTCGTGCAGATACCAGACCATGGGCCCA
>DASVOW010000019.1:0-4801 GCA_036383155.1 Ktedonobacterales bacterium | reverse complement strand
CCGCTGATCGCGGGGCTGGGCACGGGCGAAAACTTCCTGGCGTCTGATATTCCAGCCATCCTGCGCCACACGCGCGAGATCGTCGTGCTGGAGGAGGGCGAAGTGGTCGAGGTGACGTCGGATGCCATCGCGATCACCGACCTGGTTGGAAATCCCGTTACACGCGCATCCCTTCATGTCGAGTGGGATCTCGAATCGGCGGAGAAGGGCGGCTTCCCGCACTATTTCGTCAAAGAGATCCACGAGCAGCCACAGGCGGTGCGCCGCGCACTGTTGGGGCGCATCCTCGAACAGCAGGAGGGGCCGTCGCTGCGTCTTGCCGAGCTGGATCGACTCGTGGCGAGCGGCGCGCTGGATGCCGTGCGGCGCATCGCGATCCTGGGCTGTGGCACCTCGCTCAATGCGGGGCTGCTCGGCAGGCAGGCTATCGAGCGCTGGGCGCGCATGCCGGTGGAGGTCTGTGTCGCCTCAGAGTATCGCTATGCCGAGCCAATCGTGGGGCCGGATACGCTGTGCATCAGCCTCACGCAGTCGGGCGAGACCACCGACACGCTGGCGGCCACGCGGCTGGCACGCGAGCATGGGGCGCCGATCATCGCCCTCACCAATGTCGTCGGCAGCGCCATCACGCGCATCGCCGATGCAGTGCTTTATCTCCAGGCCGGCCCTGAGATCAGTGTCACGGCTACCAAGACGTTTGTGACGATGGTGAGCGCGCTTTATCTGCTCGCGCTCTGGCTTGGCGAGCGCGCGGGCACGATGCCTGAGGTGGAGGCGCGGGGCATCGAGGAAGCGTTACTGGCGCTGCCCGGACAGATGCGCCAGGTGCTGGAGACGGTGGAGAAGGAGGAGGCGACGCTCGACGCGATGGCGGCGCTGCTGGCGGAGAGCCAGAGCTGCATGTTCATCGGGCGGCAGGTGGGGCATCCGCTGGCGCTGGAGGGCGCGCTCAAGCTCAAAGAGATCTCGTACGTGCATGCCGAGGCGTATCCCGCCGGTGAGCTGAAGCACGGGCCAATCGCGCTGCTCGACCCGAAGGTGCCGCTGGTGGCAATGGCGACGGCCAGCCGCACCTACGATAAGGTGATCAGCAACGTGCAGGAGGTGCGCGCCCGCGACGCGCGGGTGATCGCCATTGCGACGGAGGGTGATGACAACATCGCGCGCCACGCCGACCACATCTTCTATGTGCCGGAGGCGCCGGAGTTGTTCGCACCGCTGCTCGCCGTCATGCCGCTGCAGATACTGGCGTATCGGGTGGCACTGGCGCGCGGCTGCAACATCGACCAGCCACGCAACCTGGCGAAGTCGGTGACGGTGGAGTGATCGCAGAGCGCCAGTGAGTGACTGTGTCTCGTGAGAGTACAGCTGGTAACAAACGACTAGCCTTATAAAGCTAGTCGTTTGTCTGTTTGTGGGGAGGAGCATAGACATGCGTATATGCGGCCAGCCTTAGCGAGACACCATGCCTACCGCTTGCCCGGTTCTGTGCGTCGCTCGGCACCCTCCTCACCCGATGGGCTTACCGCTGTGGCCGATCAGCCTTGCTGCTCTGCCTGGGCTGTTCCCGCTTTGCCAGTGGCGACTCGTGTGTATCGCTATCTGGCAGAGAGTCTGTCGCGGGGTCGTCACTGGCTGGACGCCCGAGGGCGGATGGTGCTTGATCTTCCGGCGATGGTGCAGCGTTGGCCGTCTGCCTGCCTGTGGGCGTGGCTCCATACCGGTCGGTCAAGCGCTGATGCAGGTCGGTAATCTGGTCAGGTGTCAGGCGCTCCGGATTCGTCACCCCGTGGTAGTGATCGGCGGCAACGAGCAGTTGTGCGCGGGTAACGCCAAGGGCAGCGGCGCGCTCGACAAGCGTCGCAAAGGTCATCTGCACTCGTTGCTGTGCCGCCGCCTGCACCTGCGCTTCCGCCTGGGTTCGCGCCGCTTCCGCCTCGCGCACGATCTGCTCGACCTCAGCATAGAGTCCGGCGGAGTCGCGGCCTTCGCCCGGCGCATTGCTCGATGCTGCGGTGCTCTCTCCGTTCCGTCCGTCTGCTGGCACGAGGCTGCCGGACTGCATGGGTGTGAATGCCGTCTGCCGCTGGAGTAGATCGGCAAACGTGGGATTGTGGATCTCCAGGCCTAGCGGAAACGCCTGGCTATTCGACTTCACCACACGGCCCACACGCACCGTCTCGAACCCATCCATGCGGACCTCAAGCTCCAGCAGCACGTCGACGAAGTACTCGAGGCCGCTGAGCGTCACGGGCAGGACACGTCCAAGCTCATTTTCGGTGCGTTCCTCGCGGCCACGCGCCGGAATCTGATCAGTGATGACCACACTGGCGCCCGAATCGACACAGAGACGGCGCAGCACCTCCTGAAAGAGCATCTGGTCGGCGGCGAGCTGGTCGGCAGTGGGCTGCGCCAGTGGATCGCCAGTCGTCTCGCGGAGGCGGCGCAGCGTCTCAGCATGCTTACGGCCAAAATACATCGCGAAGGAGTCGAGCGCGAAGCAGCCATACTGGCGCTGCTCGCGTCCCTCAGTGAGTGCCCATGTGATGAACTCTGGCAACTCGTCGGGCGCGTTGACCTCAAGCGCATCGAAGCGCGTGCCGTCTGAGCCAGGGATGAGGCGCGCCTTGCGCTCGGTGTCGAAGAGACACAGGCGGCCCTGGCCGGCCTCGGCCAGCGAGGCCGCGAAGGAGCTTTTGCCGGTGCCGGCGCCGCCACGAACGGCGACCACCAGGCGGTTGCGCCTGGCCAGTCGCTGCAATGGGTGGACATGGATAGGGTGGGGTGTATCAGTCATCGCGTATTCCTCCGATGCTACGTGTGTTGTCTTGTCCTTCTGCCAGCGGGCGATGAAAATGGAAATGCTGTGCGGGTACGGCGCGTGATTCGTCCCTGCGGGTTGTCCGTCATCGGACCATCCTGCTCGTTGCCCCGTCGAATGAGCGCCTGTTCTTTGTCTCGGCGTGTGAACCAAGTACCGCAGTGCGCATCCTGCGCTTGCGGCGAGTTGCTCGACGTACATCAGGTTGAACTATCGACACCCTTGTCATTCCAAGTCATCTCATAAAGAGGTGATAAGCTGCATTTGCATCCTCATCTTGCTCCGGCAGGGTGTATGAGATGACTTGGCGATCGCTGCTAGCAGACTTGGCGCGAGACGTGCGACGATCGGGAGTGGAGAAGCATCCGAGATACGCGTGAAGAGCTGTGAGGAAGCAGCTAAGCAACAGTTCGATCCGTTCGTGTCGTCACCCATGATGCTCCCTTGTCGCAGAAACTTTCTCTCTCTTGCATGTCCGCTCTCTCGAGCCTGATCCACATCGCCGCGGCACGAGCGCGATGATGTCGCATGATAGAGGCGGCAAGCAGCGCCGCGGTGTGGTGTATCGCGCTCTCGGTTGCGCCTCCGCCTAAAGCGGCACGCTACTTGGCATGCTGCATGTTCGAATACGTGTCTGCCAACGGGAAAGGAGTTATCGTGAGTAAGTGGCCGCGTGGGGCGCCAGAGGGGGCGCCAGAGATGGATGGTGCAGGTGTGCGGCTGCCCGCAGGCGCGCGGACGCGCCAGTGGAATCGCATCGCCGTCGGCGGGCTCTGGGAGACCGCTTGGGTCCGCTCCGCCGCCCTGGCGGGGGTCGTCGCGTTGGCGCTCATCCTCACGGCGTGGGTCTATTATGTACGCTGGGGCTTCGACCACCGGCCTTGGGGCGACAGACAGCAGGCGTCACCGGTTCCGATCTGGCTGGCCTTCAACGACCTCGGCTACCTCTTTGCCGCGCGGGTCGGTGACCAGGCAGACGCCGTGGCGCCCATCGGCTACGACGGCCAGTTCTACTACTACATGGCCCAGGATCCCAGTGTGCTGTTCGAGTGCGCCCGCGGCCCCGAACGGTGTCCCATCGACGCGTCGCTCCTCCGGGCGGAGCGCATCCTCTATCCGATGACCGCGCGTCTGCTCGCGCTCGGCGATCCCGCCGCGCTGCACGTCGTGCTCTTCGCCATCAACTTTGCCAGCATCGTCATCACCGCGGTCGTGGTCGGCTGGCTCTGCGTCGCGGCGGGTGCGTCGCGCTGGCTGGGAGCGGCGGCGGCCGTCTACTGTGGAGAGCTGCAAGGACTGCTCCACGATCTGGCGGACCCCTACGCCGTGCTGTGGACGGTGCTCGCGGTTGCGTTCCTCCGTATGAGGCGACCGCTGCTCTGCGGGGCGGCGGTCGCCGCAGCGGCGCTGACGCGCGAGCAGTTGGTGTTCGTCCTCCCGCTGCTCGTCCTCCCGTGGCTGGCGCAACGGCAGTGGCGCCCTGCGCTGCTATTTTTGGTGGTGGCGCTCGGCCCGTTCGTCGCCTGGCAGGCGGCGCTGCGCGCCATCTTCGGCCACTGGGGACTCGAGGGCAGCTTCGCGTCAACTCGCGGCGTGCACCTGCCCTTTGCCGGCCTGTGGGCGCAGCGGTCAACTTCGGAGTTCGGCGACATGGTCATCTTTGTCGCGGTGCCGCTGGTGTGCGCCGGGCTCGTCGCGCTCGCGTGGATGCGGCGGCACGGGGTCCGCGCGCTGCTGGCAGACCCCGTGCCACTGGTCGTTCTGGTCACCGTGGCGCTCGCCACCGTGACGGACGCGCACGAATGGGAGGGAGTGGGGGGCTCGGCGCGCCTCGTGGCGTCGGGCATCGCGCTCGGCGTGGTGGTCGCCTGCGACATCGCCCCATCGCTGCGCCGCTCGTATGCCGCGGTGGTAGGCGCCACGGCGCTGGCGACGTTCGTGCTGCCGCCGCTGCTGTTTTAAGCGAGCGTTGGATGAGAC
>DASVOW010000018.1:0-25447 GCA_036383155.1 Ktedonobacterales bacterium | reverse complement strand
CGACGAAGTGGGCGGCGCCGACGAAGGCTCGCTCTGCTTGCTCCATAGTGGGGAGCAGGCGGGTCACGCGGTCGAGGTAGCGCTGCATGAGGCGGGTGGTCAGGCCGGTTGTCCCGCCTTCGGCGCCGGGGACGCGGACGTCTATGGCGGTCGCCATTTGCCAGGGCAGGGCTACTTGTCGCGCCAGCGCGCGGTGGAAGTGGCGCCCGAAGCCGCGCAGGTCGCGGGTGGCTCGCCGGCGCAGCATGTCGCGCAGGAGAGCGGACTCCATGGCGGCAACGCTCATGCCCTGCCCATAGACGGGATCGAATGCGCAGAAGGTGTCGCCCAGCACCAGGAACCCGTCGGGGAGGCGCTTCAGGCGCTCGTAGTAGCGGCGGAAGTTCGACATATCGGCGTAGCCGTAGATTGGGGATTGAGGCTCGCCTTCGCGAATCGCCTCGTAGAACTCGGGCACAGGCAGAGATTGCGCGAACGCGACGAATCCCGCTTCGTCGGTGGGCGGATTCTCGCCGCCAGCGCCACCCAGCGTCACTAGCCACGATCCATCCTCCTGCGGCCAGATCACGCCACCCCGCAGGTAGCGCGGCGGGTTCCACGAGACCACCATGCCGCGCCACGAGCGACCGTCTGGCGGCTCAGGCAGCGCGTAGACCCGCGATGCGTAGCTGATGTGGGAATCTACTCGCGACTCGGCTGGAGCGTCGTAGCCAAGCTCGCGCAACCATGCCGGGGACTTCGAGTGTCGCCCACTGGCGTCAAGGACGAGGTCCGCCGCGAGCGTGTTACTGGCATCTTCCAGTGTCGCGCTGGGTGGATTGTCTTCTGTGGTTAAGCCAGGGCGCTTGCGTAGGCGCACGCCCGTCAGACGCTCGCCGCCGGGCGTCGCGACCAGCTCCACCACCTCGTGTCGCTCCAGGATGCGCACGTTGGCCCAGCGGTCGAGCAGCATGCGCTTGATCTGCCATTCCAGCAGCGAGCGACTACAGAGGAGGGTCCAGACGCTTGACGGCAAGCGCGGCAGCCACGTCTCGCCCTGGCAGTAGGCCATGTCGGCGAGCATGTCGGCGCCTGCCGCTCCGCGCTGCCGCAGCTCCGCCGTGATGCCTGGGAAGAGTTCTTCGAGGAGTTGGCGTCCACGGGCGAGCAGCACATGCACATGTCGCGACTGCGGCGTGCCTGCGCGGAACCCAGGCTCTTGCGGGTAGTGGTCGCGCTCCACCACCGTCACCTGTGCGCAGATCTCCGCGAGCGCCCGCGCCGCGAGCAGGCCCGCGATGCTCCCGCCGGCGACGACCGCCTGCCACCCTGGGGATGCTGGATGCTGGCTCATGGTGCTGCCTCCTGCTGCGCGTGTCGCGCTCATAGCTGCATTATAGTCTTGCGGCACGGGCGGCGACGGGCGGTCGGTGACCATGTCGGGGTAGCGCGGCGCGGGCAACACCTGGAGCGTGGCGTTGCGGAGGTAGTAGGCCCAGGAGCCCCGCATAGGGCCGTAGCAGTCGAGGAGCGACGAGATCTCGGAGCGGGTGAAAGCGCATCTGGGGACGCTGCACGCCGCGAAAGACAGTACCAGGCAGCCAATTAGCGGACTGGGGAGACGGGGGGTTGGGGTGATAGGGTGAGATTGCAGATGCGGAGTGGCAGAGCATTATTGTGGCGCTCGGCAGCTCGCTGATCGGTGCCTGAGAGGTTTGTGCTGGCACGGCTTCTGCCGGGAATAGCAGTGGCGGAGGAGATGAGTACGTGCGAGAGCGGCACGTACATCCAAGGAGGCATACTATGTCTGAATCTGTGGCTGATGTCGAAGAAACGGTCTATGGGTATGACATCATGGACCAGCTCATGCCGGATGATACCGTACTGGCGGCGCTTCAACTGCTGGAATTTGATCTCACTGCCGAGAATGACGGCACGATCCGAGGAACGCGCGAGTTGCCTGATTCGCGTGGTAACGCACAGTTGCAGGAGATCGAAGGTGCCATAGCGGTACGAAACAGGGAGATTACGCTTGAATGGAGGAAGTTCAAGCAGGGCGGTCAGGAGGCCGAGAACCTGGATCGCGTGCTGGATGGGCTGATCTTCGAGGCTTCAATTGCTGCGTTCCAGGGTTACTTCCAATTGACGACAGCTTGATAGCGATGTAGGGGCAGGCGCTAGCATGCTTCGCGACGATTGTTTGCGCCACATGCTAGTGCTTGCTATTAGCCATGACATGCGAAAATCATCGCCTTCCCGCAGGCGGTCGATCCGCGTTTCAATTCAACGCCCTCGCCCTCGCCCTCGCCCTACTAACGCGCCTTTCGAGAACATCCTGCATCTAACAAAGCCGATAGCTGCGGCTGCATCGCCGCGCTGCCGGACTGGGCGCAAGGCGCCAAATGGCTACCGGTTCGTGTCTACGACGCAGAAGCGGTTGCCCTCAGGATCGGCGAGGATGACGTAGTCGGCGTCCGGAGGCCGCTTGCTCCAATGCACCTCGGTGGCGCCCAGCGCGATCAAGCGCTTGACCTCTCCAGCCTGGTCGTCTGTGTACAGGTCAAGGTGAATGCGTGGCGGCAGATGGACCTCTGAGTGGTGCATGTCGAGGGAAAGGTTGGGCCCGATACCATCGCGGGGGCGCAGCAGCACGAAGTCGTCGCTCTGCTCCTCGCGGGGCACGTAGTCGAGAGCAGCCGCCCAGAATTCGGTCTGGCGCCGCAGATTGTCCACGCGCAGAACGATTGAGCCGACTCGAACCGTCGCCATCACAGGTACCCATCTTCCGACATAGAGACACAACCCGACGGCTGAGTCATGCCATCAATCTACCACACAGTGAGAGCCGCTGTTAGGCGCACGTATGGCTGCATTATACTCCTATTCGTTCGAGCTATCGAACGCCGTTGACGAAGTGAGGGCTTGCGCCGACGCGACCGTTGCGGCGCCGTCAGGCACACTGCGGCTGTCGCCGTTCAGCAACCGCCGCCAGCCCCAGAGCACCTCGTGAACGTGCTCAGCCCCGACGATCGGCGCTTTCGGTGGCGGCAGCGTGTCGGGCGCGAAGATGAACGGCCGTGTCTGCGGGCCGCCGATACCGCCGTGGAAGGAGATGAGCTCCTCGAACGCACAGCCCTCGTCGAGCTCGGGATCGTAGAAGCTGCCGACCATGATGTCGGCGACGTGCGGGAAGCCGTCGGTGCGGAGCAGGTGCCGTGGCGCATTGGGCGAGAAGGCCGCGAGCGGATCCTCGCCTTCGACTCGGCCCTCGTCGAGGTAGTGCTCTCCGCGCGGGCCGAGCACGACGGCGCCGCGCTCCGCCGAACGGACGAGGATCCAGCCAACATGCGGGTGCGACCGCAGGGCCGGGATCAGGCGCGGGTGGCGCTCGTCGATCTCTTCGCGCGTCAGCCGGCGCGGCTCCTCCATCAGGTAGATGAGGCCGAGGTTGCCCGAGCCGAGCACGACGACCTGCCGGCCGGAGACATCCTTCTTCGAGGGCTTCTTCGACTTTCCGGTCCGGCCGGTCGCCTCGCCAATCGCCAAGCCGACCATCTGGTGCTGCTCGTCGCCGCCGGCGTATCCCTCTACGTTGGCTGCCTCGACCGATCGCTCGACCAGCTCGTCTAGGCCGTAACCGTTCCGCTGCTTGAAGGTCGCACCCTGGCTCTGACCGTGGTCGGAGAGCACGACGATCGTGTACGGCCGCGGGGCGTAGCGACGCGCACGCTCGATGCGACCGAACTGTTGGTCGAGCTTGCGCAGCGCTTCGAGCGTGTCGGCGCGCTCAAGCCCGGAGTGGTGTGCGACCTCGTCGTAGCTCGAGAAGGTCGCGTAGATCGCCGGCCGGCCGCGCATCATGTCCGTGAGGACGCCGTACACGATCAGGTCGCGCACGATCACGCACATCGCCCCGCGCATGAACGGATAGATGCCGCCGCGGTGGCCCCGCGGACGGATGTCGCGTACCTTCGCACGTATGGCCGCCGTCCACTCCAGGATCACTTCCCAGGCGAACAGGACGAGCGCGCGCAACGCGTTGAACGCGTTGGCGAAGAACGCGCGATAGCCGGGATTGGCGCGCTTCTCCTCCTCCATCCGGCTCACCGTGAGGATCACCGCTTCGGCCTCGCCGGAGAGGAGGTTGCCGCGGCTCGCGCCACCGTCGACGAGCAGCCCCTTCCCGGTGGCGCGCTCACGCTCGATCCGCGCGCAATCCTCCGGCGCCGAGCACGTCATCATCGTCCCCGTCTCCTTCTCGACCCAACGGAACGCCGGAATGTCGTAATTGGAGCCGAGCAGGATGCCGGCCTGGCTCGCCCCCGTCTGGGACGACAGATCGGGCTCCCACTCGATGAGGTGGTACGTGTCCTCGGCGAGCCAGCGCGTCATGTTCGGCACGCTGCCGTCGCGCATCGCCCGTCTCAGAACGGGGAGCGCCAGCCCGTCGATCTCGAGGAAGATGATCCCCGGCGCGTCGGTGCGCGTCGCGCCGCCTTGCCGCCAGGCGATGCGCTGAACCACCCGGAGCGTGTACGTGTCGTCGTCGTTCGCGGAGAAGAGGATCTGGAGCACGACCCCGACGGCTGCTACCACAATCGCCGCGAGCAGCGCCCACCAGAAGGAGTCGACTGTGAAGCTGGCGAGGATGTCGGCCGCGAACTGCAGCAGGAGGGCGCTCAGCACCAGTGCGAACAGGAACCCGAACACGAGCGTGAACGGCAATCGCAGCGCCGCGAACACCGGCGGCAGTACGGCGTTCAACGCGGCGACCACGAGTGCGACGAGCAGAGCGCCGCCGGCATCACTGATGTGGACGCCCGGCAGGATCGCAGCAGTCACCCCCAGCGCGGCCGCAGCAAGCAGCCAGGAGACGATGAACTGCAGCGGCTTGAACCGAAGCCGCTCCGGCTTCCAGGTGGGTGTTTCGCCGTGCGCCATCATGTCACACCACCGCTTTCTGGCGCGTTGCCGAAACCGACCATCCACTCGAAGTTGTCCTGCGCGCTCCAGAGGAAGTACCATACCAGCCGGGCTTGTAGACGTTGATGCCGACGAACCGGTACGCGTTGGCGCCGATCGACTTCATCAGCGCGACGTCTTCCTTGTAGCGGTGGTAGTGGTCGTTGGCGACGTCGCCGGTGTCGTTGCTCTTGATATTGCCGGGCGTGTGCGCGTAGGTGTCCCAGATCGAGAGGCCCTTGCCATCCTCGTTGTTCCACGCCCCTTCGATCTGGTACGACGAGGTGGCAACGCGCCAATAGAACTCGTCCGGAAACCGGCGTCCGACGGATGTGGACGACTGCATTGTCGTGGTGTTCATGCACGTACCTCCGTTGTCCTGGCTATCCGAGGTCACCGAATCACGAGCTGCATGCGCGGTGCTTGGTCATCGAGGGAGTGGCGACCAAGGCGATGAGCACGAAGGCGAGCGCGCTCACGGGCCACCACAGCACCAGACGGATCATGTCTGCCGCGCCTGCCCTACTGGTGCCGTTCGCTACGCCCGCCGATGCGCGCCGCGCCGCCCACCTGCCACACCAGCTGATACTTTAGTTGGTTTTATTGGCTTTTGAACGCGGACATGCCACCTGCGAAAGGTGAGACTTCAGGGTGAGTCGTGATCCTCGTCGTTCGGATAGGTGCATGGCGGCACGATGTTGGGCAGAGTCAAGGCCCGGTGCTGAAGACGCTCCTCGCAGAGAACAGCGCCGGGCGATGTGACCTGTGCAATCTCATGTGCATGGACCGCCCAGCGATGCCCTCAGGCCCCAAACAGGCGCGCCGACAAGGGTACGTTGCCCGTCAGCGCGAAGTCGTCGGCCGCCCGCGCCAGGGCCACCGTGTAGGTGCCCTCTGCGATGCGCCACTGTCCAGCGTTGCCGTCGAAGCGCGCTAGCAGCCGTGGGTCGGCTGTCACTGATACCTGGCGCGTCTCGCTGGGCTTCAGCTCGACGCGCTCGAAGCCGAGCAGGCGCGTGCGCTGTTCACCGGGAGCCGCGGTGAGGTAGAGCTGTGGCACGTCGGCGCCTTCGCGGTTGCCGGTGTTGGTGACAGTGAACGTGGCGCTGATCGTCTCGCCGCCAGTGACGTTCAGGTCGCTGTAGGCGAAACTGGTGTAGCTGAGACCGTGCCCAAAGGCATAGAGCGGCTTGGCGCCGGTCTTGGCGAACCTGCGATAGCCGACCTCGGCGCCCTCGTCGTAGCGGATCGTAACCGGGGTGCCCCAGGGCGTCCCAAGACCGGGCAGCTCCGGTCGCGGCGTCTGGGCGAGGTCGTCCGGGAAGGTGATCGGCAGGCGACCCGATGGGTTGACTTTACCCGTAAGGATCTCGGAGATGGCCTGACCGCCGGCCTGGCCGGGGTACCAGGCTTCGACGATGGCCTTCACCTTGTCGCGCCAGGGCATGGCGACCGGGTTGCCGGTCTCCAGAACCACGATGGTGTTGGGGTTGGCGGCCGCCACAGCGTCGATCACGGCATCCTGACCCCAGGGCAGCGAGAGGTCGGCGTTGTCGAAGCCCTCGCCCTCTACGCGGATGCCGAAGACGATCGCGACGTCCGAGCGCCGTGCCATCAGCGCCGCTTCCGCCGGGCTCATGCCGGGGTCGAATTCGATCTGCGCCTTGGGGAGGAGCTTCTTCAGATCAGCGACGGGCGAGGATGGGAGCAGGAAGAGGTTGCGTCCGCTCCCCATGATACCGGGGCCGCCGATCTTGATCTCCTCCGCGTAGCCGCCCGGCGGAGTGACAGCACTGGAGCCAGTTCCGGTCGGGACGCCGACCTGGGCGTGACCGCCGATCATGGCGATGCGCGCGGTCGTGTCGGTCGCGAGCGGCAGCACGCCGTCATTCTTCAGCAGCACGATGCCCTGACGGGCGGTCTCGAGCGCGATCTGGTTGTGCGCGGCCATGTCGAGCGCGGGCGCCGGACCCCACTTGTCAATGCCGACCGCATACATCGAGCGCAGGATGCGGCGCACCATCTCGGAGAGGCGCTCCTTCGGCAACTTCCCCTCGGCATAGGCCGCCTTTAACTGATCGGTGAAGGCCTCGGCCTTCCACATCATCACGTCGATCTGGGCCCCGGACTCCTGGTCGAGCCCCTTGAGCGCGAACTCCCAGCTCGGCGTCGCGCCCCAGTCGGACATCACCCAGCCCGGATAGCCCCAGGCGCCCTTGAGCGCGTCCTTGATCAGCACGCTGTTGCCGCCGGCGTAGTCGCCGTTGATCTTGTTGTAGCCGGTCATGACCGAGCCGGGCTGCGAGCGCTCGATCGCGATCTCGAACGCCAACAGGTCGGACTCGCGATGCGCGGCCGGGTCGATGATCGCGTCGAGCCAGTGGCGGTTGGTCTCGTTGCAGTTGAGCGAGTAGTGCTTGATCGTCGAGATCACGCCCTCGGCCTGGATGCCGCTGATCGACTCGGCGGCAAGTGTTGCGCTCAAGAGCGGGTCTTCCGAGAGGTACTCAAAGTTGCGTCCGTTGCGTGGGTCGCGGGCGAGGTTGATGCCGCCGGCAAGCTGCACGTTGAAGCCGCGGCTCCGCGCCTCGCGGCCAACCATCCCGCCGGACGCACGCGCCAGCACGGGGTTGAAGGTTGCTCCCAAGGCGATACCCGCTGGCAGCGCGGTCGCAGTGTCCCCCTCCCGATAGCCGGGGTTGGTGACGCCGAGGCTGGCGTCGCTCATCAGCAGCGCCGGGACACCCAGGCGCGGCACGCCGGGGACATAGCCCGCGCTCATGGGCACCCCCTGCGGGATGCGCTCGTCCCGGACCGGGACCACGGAATTCGTCCCCATTACGCTGACCAGCAGCGAGAACCGCTCCTCATCGGTCATTTGCTGCTCGATCTCGCGCGCCCTGGCGTCAGCAGGCGCCTCGGGTGCCACCGCGCCCGCGACATGGACGTCTGTTCCGTGTGCTTGATCCATGGCTGACGCATCCCTTCCTTCGGCTAGAGCCGTTGCCAGCGCGTTTCGCTGGCGGTCCGCTCGGCCAATCGTAGGCCAGCACTTGCTGTGCCACTACGCTGATGAGCATCTGTGAATGCACATGACGCCATGGGGATAGGCCGACGCAGAACGAGACCTCCGTCGATAGGCAAGCGTTGAACGCTGTACACTATCGCGGAGGTCCCTCTTGTGACCCTAGGCTACGTTAGCTTTTAATAGTGGAACTGCTGCACCTGATCGCCATTGGGTCCAAACGTCCAGCCGGTCCGGGTGGTCGGGTCGAGCTGGATGCCTTGCCAGGTGAGCGTGCTTCCGATGTTGCCCGAGAAGCCGTAGATAGCGGGGAACAGATTGAACCCTGATGTATACGATACTCGCTGGCCGGTGTGCAGATCGTACACCCCGATACCACTCATCCCGTTATTGTCGGTGCGGTAGTTGGTGCCAGCCAGGAAGCCTACCACCAGCAATCCGTGGACGGAGTCGACCACCGGGAACAGCGGTGCATCGGCACCAAGTTGTTGGAGATCGCCGATGCTGCCGCTGCTCTCATCGACCTCCTGTAACCTGCCCTGCGGGAACATGGGGTACGAATAGAGTGGTCCCACTGTCAGCTCGGCGTGGCCAGCCTGGTCAGATGCGATGCCCGTGACGCACCGATTGGGTGTTACCATCGGCGTGGACTGTCCCGTGTCGAGGTTGACGGTGGTGTAGCCCGAGCGCCGAATGACGCACAGGTCGCCGACAAGCGATCCGGCAAGAGCGACTTGCCCGGTGGACTGGTCAACATCCAGATATCGGTAGAAGGCGCGGGTGGTCGTGCCATTACCTACGACGACGGGCGCCCCCATGTGTCCGGTGCCGGTGTCGAAGGGCAGGAGCGTATCGGCCGAGTCGCCGCCGCGCCAGCTCTGCACCACCAGCCGGTGCCGCGTGGCATCCACTCGTCCGCCGAGCAACCAGTAGCCCGTGGAAGCGTCGATCGAGGAATCGTTGACCAGATGGCGATCGGCGGAGTCGAACGTGAGCACATCCTGGCCGCTGCCGAACCAGGACGCTTTCTCTGCCAGTATGTGCCCATTGCCGGGGTCGCTACCTAATGTGAGGTAGACATTCTGCCCGGTTGGATCGTCGGCGTAGGCAGGGCCATACTGCCCGGTCGCGGGGGAGTAGCTGTACAGGTCGCTGGCCACCGGGTTGCCATCTACCCCCACTGTGGCGGTAGATACTGTGCTGGCACCGCCCGGATGGATGTCGAAGCCCGTCACGATTGCCCCACCCGGAGCCAGCCCGTCGTCATACTCAAGCGAGGACACCGGGGAGGCCTGGCCGACGATCTGGTTGCCATTGGTCGCCAGGATACGCACGGTGTAATGCAGCGACGAGTTGATTCCGAGTTTGGTGGCATCAAGTGTAGCCGTTCCGGACGTGCCGGATAGCGGAACCACCGCCACCGACCCAGTGTCGCCGCCGTTGGCGTCGCGCGCGGTCCCATTCTGATTGGTGAAGGTGTTGAGCAAGTTATAGATGGTCGGACCTGGCGCTGAGATCTCCAGCGATGCGCCGGTCGCGCCCGGGACGTTGCTCGCGTCCCACGTCACCTGGAAGCTGGGTGCGGCACGTGTGACCGTAACCGTATGGCCGAACGAAGCGCCTGGCGCGGCCAGTGCGGGCGCACTTGGCCGATTATTGGCCGCACTGCCCTCAACGCGGATTGATGAGACTACGCCGACAGCGCGTATGTTGGAGTCCTGCTCGATGGCGAGCCCATAGACACCTCCCCCGGCGGCGAACGCCGAGGCCGGCACCGTCACGGTGCCGGATGTATTGGGTAGTGCCACCGAGTATCCGACACGATACAACGGGGCCGCAAACGGGCTCCAGTGGTTGATAGATGACACGATAAGCTGCGGGTTGTTCACACCGGTGACGCCGGTGAGATCGTAGTGCACCTGGACGTCGGAGCCCGCGGAGACGACTGCAGGTGCGACTGGCGCGGGGGCCATCATGTGCGTGCCATCGGTCGGGCCGAACGTCAGCGACTCGCTCTTACTCGCGATGACACCCTTTGCGACTCTGATTTGGGCTGCCACCTGGATTGTGCGGTTGCTGGTTGAGATCACCGGCACTCCCGCCGCCGTGAGCAACTCAGTCGGAGTGAGCCGGATCGAGGGCGTCGGGGAGGAGAAACTGTGCCCGTTGACGACGAGCTCGTACGTGGCCGGTACCGACGCGGGTATCCCGGCGGCGTCGATCCCGATTGTGATCGGCCCGACAAGCCCCTCGCCGGTGCCCTGCCCGAAGATATCGACGGGGCCCTGCAAGTCGATGGCGTCTGGATTGGTCATCTCCACGAAGGTGGCGCCAGCGCCGCCAATGGTGACCCGGTGGGCGGTGGAGAGGCGAACGATGGTCGGGCCGGCAAAGGCCTTGAGCAGGCTCTCGACGGCTGCGGTCATGTCAATCTGTGGTCCGACGTGCAGCTGCTGGTCGACCTGAGGCTGCGTTGGCACCGCGCGTCCGGTTTGCTCGAGCAGTGCGCGTACAGATTGTGGTGTCAGCGGGTGATTGGTGGCCTTGCCAACCTGAAGCAGATCCGCGACAACAGCAGCTGTCATCGGGGCTGACGCGGATGTGCCCCCACTGAGCACAGTGACGGCGTCGGTAGGCTGGCAATGCCCGAAGCTCAGGCACTGATGCATGAGCGCGGCGATGTTATCACTTGGGGCGGAGACATTTACCCGAGTGCCGAAGCCACTGGAGAAGTTCGCAGATCCATCGAGCCGCGTCTCGGCGAAGGTGCCGTTGTGTGAGAGCGTGCCGCCAGCTTGTGGAGGTACGGCAATGGTGTCGTCGAGCGTCGTGCCACCGACCGCGATGGCGCCCGAATCTGGGACGATGCTCGGCGTCGTGGAGGTGGCATCATCCCCTACCGCTGTGGGGCTTTCGCCGCGGCGAGGCAGGTTGGTCGGAGTGCTACCGCCATCGGGACCGACCGGAGCGGGGGTATACAGGCGCGTGCCGTCGTTGGATGAGATGGTGACGGTGATGCCGTACTGCTGCACGATTGAGGCGACGACCGATCGCATCAGGGGGTCGTCTTCGAGGTAGCGACCGGGGAAACCTGCTCCATCGGTGCCGAAGCCGAGGCTTGCGGTGATCACGTCGGGCTTCGGCTGCTGCTGCGCGGCGGCGAGCATCGCGGCCGCGATGTTTGCGAAGGTTGGTTGCTCTGGCTCGACCAGGCGATAGCTGGCGCCCGGAGCGATGCCGAGCAGATCGGTGGGTCCGCTGCCCTGCGCATCGGGACGCTGGAGCCCGTCGGGAAGCGGCGCCATCATGGAGAAGTCGAGCAGAACCTCGCCGAGGTAGGGATCGATAAACTCAACTGATCCGAGCGGATTGACTGCGCCTGACTGTGAAACCGTGTAGGTGGGGATGAGTGGCAGCGAAGGGTAGTCGAGGTAGCGCTGACCGTTGCTGACGAGGGTGGTGGGTCCGAAGTAGGAAACGTACGCGTCACCAGCGTCTGCCATTGATTGGTCGGTGAGGTCGCCTAACGAGACGTTGGTGATGATCTCGCCGTGTCCAGGTAGCTGGTGCAGCCGCTGCTGGATGTCGGCGTATCCACCCATGAGGTCAACGCCGTTGGCGTTGAGATAGCTCTGGAGGGATGAGGTCAACCCGAAGTTCGTCGGCAGGTCCGATGACGCTGTCTGTGTGAGTTGCTGGCGGCTGCTATGCGCGGCGGCACCGGGTACCCAGCCTGGCAGTGGAACCGGGTTGGTGTCCATCGTGGAGACATATGCGTCGGGCTCGGCGTAGCTGACTCCTGAGGTCTTTGCGAGTATTTGCGCCGCCTGAGGAGAGCTCATTCCGCCGATGTGGACGACATAGACGCTGCTGAGGTCAACGGTTTGACCGCCGATCTTGACCTGGGCGGCATGCGAGAGCGCCGACAGGCTCTGACGCGGGACGGCGCTGAAGAGTGGACTGGCAGCGGTGGCTCCGACCGTATGTAACGCCGCGTTCACATGCGGATCGGTGGTATGCGCGACCCGCGAGTGGGGTCCGGGGCCATGGGCGACGGGCTGGCCGTCGAATACCGCTGAGGTCAAGGCAACGACGACATCGCCTGTGGCTCCCACGTGCGCAGGAACCGAAAACTGTCGCACGAGGGCCGCATCACTCGGACCCGGCTGGTCGCCGAGCGGCGAACGCCCCTGCGGGAGCACGGTGGCAAAGGGGCGGGAATTACGCCCGCGCGCATCGGTGATGACGCCGATGCCGTCTGGACTTAGGGTGACGGTGGACCCGTCGTACAAGTGGAACTGCCGTGTCTGTGGTCCCGATGATGATGCTGAAGTAGCGGCTCCAGCACTCCTGGTATGCAGCAGCATGGATGCAAAGCCGAGGCTTACCACCGCAATCACAGATACGATACTGACGACGCGCTTAGTGCCCTTCGCGTGCATGACAACCCCTTTGAGCTTGTACCACTGGGAGTGGTTCACTATGCAGCGATTACTATCTTAGCGATAGTAGCCAAGCGTGTCAAGGCTCACTTACGCGGGCAGCTCGTCAAACGTGGAGATTTGGAGCGGAACGTAGGGGCGCAATTCCAATTCGCAATCTATCGTAGAGCGTATGGTGGTCTCCCTCGTTTTCACCCCAGCACTGCACCTGTTGTTCCACCAGCGACGACCGATTGTGCGCCGCATCACAGGGAATGCGGCCCCCGTGCTCCGTCTGTGGATCGAGGGAGCACGGGCTTGACTGCCGAACAGGGAGAAGTGGGAGAAGTGGAAGCGGGCGGCGACTCGTCAGTCGTCGAGGACCGCCAGGCGCACCTGGTGGAGGTGCGCAGGCTCGGCGACCGCTTCGATCTCGGCAATCTTGCGACCCCTGATCGTGAGACGCAGCAGGAGCACTAGATGCCCACGCGGGGCCACCACGAGTCCCAGTGCCCCATCCACGAGCACCGGCCGGGCGAACTGGGTACCAAAGCGGAGAGGTCCTGCGAGCTGTCTGACGACAGCAGCCGCACCACGGATATCCCCAGCCGCACCGCGAGACACCGCGACGCGGTCGGCGCGGAACACGACATCCGGATCGAGTATCGCCAGCAGTGCGTCGAAGTCACCGCCACGCGAAGCGGCGAGGAAGGCATCTACAACTTCTCGGCTGGCGGCCAAGTCGGTGGATGCCTCACTCGCCGCTCCCCGCACCCGGCGGCGGGCGCGGCTGGCGAGCTGCCTTGCCGCGGTTGGGGAGCGCTCCACCAGAGGAGCGATCTCGTCGAAGGGCATGGCGAAGATGTCATGCAGGACGAACGCGAGGCGCTCGGCGGGAGCAAGCGTATCCAGCACTACCAGCAGCGCGAGCCCCACGGAATCGGCCAGCTCCGCTTCTTCCTCGGGGTTCATTCCGCCAAAGGCACGCGTGATTGGCTCAGAGACGGACGCTTCCAGGGACTCCTCGCACCGTGCCTTACGCGCGTGTAGCATGTTGAGGCAGATCCGTGCGAGCACGGTGGTCAGCCATCCGCCCAAATTCGCGACGGTGCTGGTGTCGGAGCAACTGATACGGAGCCAGGTTTCCTGTACGGCATCGTCCGCCTCGGCAAGCGAGCCAAGCATGCGGTAGGCCACGGCCCGCAGGTGGGGGCGCTCCGCCTCAAATTGCTCCGCCAGCCATTTGTGTTCGTCCATCAGTGCTCTTCCTTTGTGTTTCTTTGTGGTGTTTTGTGGGGTTTGTCTCAGGAGTGACGGGCGACACGAGCGCGACGAACGCGACGAGCGTGTGTGGCCCTTCGTCACATTTCCCCGGTTCGATTTGTCATTGCAATGACCAAACGAAACGGTCATTGCAATGACAAAGGAAATCTGGTCGATGTGACAGGGAGACGCACTCCCGCTTTCCGCGCGAGCTTGGCGACCGCCAATACCAGGCATCGCGGTGGAGGGGAGAGCACCATCCAAGAACAACCAATAGTAAGAGTGAAAGGTGATTTCCCGATGAACGTCTTGATGGTCCGTGCCAAAGTGAAGGCCGAACATGTTGCAGAAATCGAAGCGGCGGGTGAGCGCATCTTCGAGGCGCTTAAACGAGAGCAGTCACAGGGCTTTCGATACACAGCCTGCCGGCTCCCCGACGGGGTGACCTATATCAACCTCTGGGAACTTGACGATGGGGTAGACAACCCGCTGTCGACCATGCCGGAAGCGCGGGCGTTCCAGGAGGGCCTCAAGACCTGGATGGCTGAGCCGCCCATCTACGAACAGTTGACAGTGGTCGGGTCGTATCGGTTCTTCTAGCGACACGCGAAGTGAGGGCGCAGGCGAGGGAGGCCGCTCTCGCGATCATGCTTGCCTGCGCCTTCACGGCGATCTCCTTATTCCAAGAGCTGAATGAGAAAGGAACCAGTAAGATGCCAACGATATCTGCAAGACGAGTGGCGAAGGGCCGATATGTCTATAATATGACTCAGATTAGGCCAGCACGCGGGGCGGCTCTACTCCGCGTCGCTCGCACGCGGTAGCGAAGTCGACTCCAGTGGACCAGACCTGCTCGAAGGCAATCTTGAGGCAACGGGCAAGCTGGACGTTCTCGATGACAAGTGTAGTTAGTCCGCTGTCACCGGCCAAGGGGTCAATCATTGCCAGCATGACAATGCGCTCGTCAATAATGCCTAACTTCATTGGCAGCTCCTCGACGAAACGCGCCTGCTCTCCTGCATCTATGAAGCGTTGGACCCCATCATAACTCAGCGGGTCGTCGAGCAGCGAGAACTCGTAGACGCTGCGTAGCACGCGTGTGCGAGCCAAATCGAGACCAGCATCATTCTCCTCAACGCGGACCGCCGCAGGCATCTTGCTAAACGCCAGCATCTCCCTGGCCGCCGCATGCTGGAGCTCGTTGAAGCGCTTCGCAACCGCCTCCGGCGACCGGATCAACTCGATGTAGTCGAGGGGGTCGCTGTGCATGCTACCTTCGAGGAAGGCTGGACCTAGCTCCGCACGCACGGCATCGGCGTCGGCCTCGAGCGTCTGCAGCCGCTCCCGGTGGATGCTTACCAACTTCTTGACCGCTTCATCTGGCGGGATTGCTACGAATCGAGCGGTGCGCCCTGGACGCTCCGATACGAGTCCCTTCGCCACCAGGCTGGCAATGACATCGTAGATACGCGGCCTGGGAACACCCGCAACCTTGGCCACTTCTGCCGGTGTGGACCCGTCGCGGCGAATCAGCGCCACATACGCACGTGCCTCGTATAAGGTGAGTCCCAGGCGGACGAGCCGCTCCACAGTAGCCACAGATTGATCTCCTTCTTCTACAGCCGCTGCCACCGACACCTCAGGCGGCGAAAACAAGCATGGGACACAGCGCGTCCCCAACGGGCACCAGGGCCTGATAGTCGCCCTGGCTTATTGACAGTACGCTATTTATACAGCAAACGAGCCAAGATGCCAAGTATGAATATTAGGCGTCTGCGACATGTCTCCCTAGCCGGCGCAGTGCGCGGCATCAGTAGGGCGCGTGCTGCCGTGCGGCGCTCAGATGTACACGACCATGTGAGATTGTTTCTTCACGTCTTCACGGCCACTGCGCCTGTGCCATCGCTATCCTGGCTATTGAGTTGAGTGCTCCTGACAGTGTACCCCGCGCATTTCCTCGGCGAAATGTCCTCTTGGGCGGCTCGGGCGATGTGCCCAGTCTGCCACACCGATGCGCGAGCGACCTTCGGGCAGAAGGGTTGACGGCTGCTACGTGTTCCTGTACGCTATGTACCACGCTCAATGGTACAACATTTGGCGAGGTACTTGGGAGCAACGGAGACACACGGAGACACACATGAGACATCCCATCGTTAGACGCATCGTCGTTGCGGTCCTATTGATTGCTTGTCTAGTGGCTGGATTCGCGGTATCACAGCGATCAAGCCAGGCCGCAGCGGCGACTCCCAGCGGGGCGACGCGGCTGGCGACGTACACGCTCATCACAGGCGACCGCGTCGCCGTGAGCACGACGCCTGACGGCAGGCCAAGCGTGACCCTGTTGTCCAGTTCCTCTGGATCGCGATCGTTCCAGGTATTGGCCAGCGGCCAACATCTCTACGTGCTGCCTTACTACGCGGCTGGATACATCGGCCAGCCGCTCTCCATCGATCTGTTCGATGTCAACGCCCTGACGCCGGACACCTCGTCCACCAATGCATCGCAGCCGCAGCTTACGGTGGACTACACCGCCGGTAGCACGCAGCAATTGCCTCCAGGGCTGAGCAAGACAGCGCGTGGTGACGTGACTGTTACCGACCCCAGGAAGTTTGGTCAGGCACTCGCGAAGCAGTGGCATGCCGACAAGCAGGGGACGGCATCGCATCTATTCGCTGGAATCGCACGAATTTCCCGGGCAGGTACGGCCACTGCCAGCACACCAACTGGGGCACTCTTCACCGTGACAGTGAAGGCCTTCGACCGGCGCGGGCAACGGGCAGCGGGCGACTTCGGCACGATGATGAACGCTGATAACGTCGACCTGTACCTCGCCGGTCAGGCGTTCTTCCGGGGAAATGCCGCGTTCAGCGTGCCGGCGGGCCACTACAGCATCTCGTCATACATCACGACAGTCTATCCGGACAACAGCGCTGATGTCACGCTCACGGTATTGCCCGAGGTGAATGTCACCCACGATGTGACTGTCATCCTGGACGCACATAAGGGAGTGCCGATGTCGGTGAAGACACCGCAAGCAGCGACTCCTGTTCACCAAGAACTGAACTACCAGCGCAATTCCCAATACGGTCTCAGTCTCGCCACATCCTACGTCACGTTCGACAACACACCGCTCTACGCGACGCCTACCTCTCCGGTGTCCGCCGGCAAAGTGTATTTCTACCCCTACATCCGCCTCGGGGATGCCCAGGGTGGCCTCGATAACTACGTGTACGACCTGGAGTTCCCCTACGCCAACGCCATCCCGTCCAACCTGGCCTTCACTGTGACGCAAGACCAACTGGCCACCATTCACTCGCACTACCACAGCCCAACCCCAGGCCGGGCTGAGGTGGAGGGGCGGTTCGGTCTCAGTCCGTGGCAGGCAATTATCGTTGAGTCGCTCAACGAGCTTGTGGCACCCGTGGAACGGACAGAGTATGTCATGGCCCTGCCGGATCTGCTGTGGCTGCAGGTGGTTATGGCTGACGAACAGACATTGAGCGGATTCATGCAGGGAGATCTCCGGCCATACAGCCCAGGTGAGCAGACTCAGGCCACCTGGATGGCGCTGCCGATGGCTTCGGGGATCGAGCAGGAGCCAGTTGTTGGCCAGATATGCCCGGTGTGTCGTAGCGGCGATACGCTGAACACCATGCTGCTCCCCTATGCCGACGCCAACGGGCACATCATGCTGGCCGATTTCGCAACAACTGAGAACCTTACGCTCTACCAGGACGGGACGCAGGTGGGCCAGTCAGCCTCCGGTTTTGGCAGCTTCGCGATGAGCCCACAGGCAGCCAACTACAAGCTGGTGTACGATGCCAGTGAGCATGCCGCCTTTTGGCCAACCTCTACTCAGGTCCATACCGAATGGTCATTCCCCTCGCAAGAACGGGCGCCCGATCCGTTGCCAGCCGGCTGGACCTGCGGCGGCAAGGGCGGCAGTGGTGGCGGCGGCCGCATTGCCACTGACAAGGGCAGCGGTGGTGGTGGCAGCGGCGGCGGCTCCTGCAGTTTTGAGCCGCTGCTGTTCACCCACTACAGCACGTCCGCGGGTCTCAACGACGTCATCCCCGCGGGTGGGCCAGCGGTGGTAGATGTGACGGTAAGCCACCAGCGGGGCGCGGCCGATGCGCCGATCGCCAGCTTTGCGGCGCAGGTATCATATGACGATGGGAAGACGTGGCAGGATGTCCCGGCCACCGACGCAGGCAAGGGCGTGTACCATCTGCAGTACACGCAGCCCGCGCTCGACCATACGACCGGCTATGCGTCTCTGCGCATACGGGGCTCTGATAGTGCTGGTAGCTCGATAGATCAGACGATCACACGCGCCTATCCGCTCTCGGTGACGTCTCCGGCGCAACTGCCCGGACAGTCAGGCTCAGGCAACGGGCTCGCCTGTTCTACACCGAGCGTTGCGCCGTACACGCAATGCATGGCCGTGGTCAACACTGCCGCGGGTGTTTCGCTCCGCCAACCCAAGGGCCTTGGGCCTGCCGACATTCAGGCCGCGTATAATCTGTCCGCGACTGCGGGACAGGGCCATACGGTGGCGATTGTCGATGCCTACGATGACCCCAACGCTGAGGCGGACCTGGCTGCATATCGCCAGTATTACGGGCTGCCGGCGTGTACCAGCGCGAGCGGCTGCTTCACTAAGGTCAACCAGAAGGGCCAGACGACGAATCTGCCCGCACCTGATCCGGGCTGGGGTCTGGAGATCTCGCTCGACCTCGACGCGGTGTCATCAGCATGTTCGTCCTGCAAGATCCTGCTCGTCGAAGCCAACAGTGCGTCTCTGGCGGACCTGCTTCCGGCCGCCATTACCGCGCAGCGGCTCGGCGCCGACGCGATCTCGAACAGCTATGGCAGCCGGGGGGAATTCTCTGGCGAGCAGTACATTGAGCGTTACTACCGCGATATGCACGTGCCGTTCGTGGTCTCGACCGGTGACTACGGCTACGGCAATGGGGCTATCCTGATTGGCGGCATCGCATATCCGGCGGCATCGCAATTTGCCATAGCGGTCGGAGGAACCTCGCTCACCCGCTCAGACAACCAGCGGGGCTGGTCGGAGTCGGCGTGGGATGGTGCGACGAGCGGCTGCTCAGCCTACATCCACAAGCCTGGCTGGCAGAAGGATAAGCTGTGCAGCATGCGCAGTGTCGCCGATGTGTCGGCGGTGGCCGACCCGAAGACCGGGCTGGCTGTGTACGATACCTTCGGCTACAATGGCTGGCTACAGGTGGGCGGAACCAGTCTCTCGGCACCCATTATCGCGAGCGTGTATGCTATGGCGGGCAACGGCTCAACGTTGCGCTATGCCTCTAATCTCTACAGTCAGGCAAGCGGCCTGTACGATGTGACGGGCGGCGCCAATGGCACCAATTGCAGCGGCACCTATCTCTGCACTGCTGTTCCTGGCTATGATGGGCCTACCGGTCTGGGCACGCCCAACGGCCCGGGTTCCTTCTAGCCTTCCCATGCTCCGGCGGCACCTGGCAGCCGAGGATAGTACTCACCTATGGTTAAGGGACAAGGAGGAACCTTGACCATAGGCGAGGAGATTCGGTAGCTGCCAATCGCCACTTGTCGCGCAGTGCGTCAGGTGGCGATTGGCCACATGGAGGAGGGTATTGGCGTGTATCGCTCTCTTACAAGGTAGCGTTGCGGAGGTAGTAGGCCCAGTAGCCCTGCATGGGGCCGTAGCGGTCGTGGATCGCCTGTAGCTCAGCGGGAGTAAGGAAGCGCTGTTGCCTCGCATCCTCAAGACAGTATAGGCATGACATTCAAGCAGGGCAAATGCTGCTTCCGCGGGAGCGGCTCGGCTACTCTGTCTGTCACTGGAGGCCCTGTGTGACGCTGGGTGTCACACAGGAATCGGGTGGCGCTAGAGGGCACCGCGCCGGGCTTGGTCAACAAGCGCCATCAAGACATACACGTTCGGTGTTTTCGCGACGGGAGTCATCAGCCAGGGCAGCCGCTTTTCTGTGCGCCTGATGACTACACCACCGCTCTGCACCGAGAATTGCGTGATGTTGCTCCAGGGCACGGTCTCCTTGCCATTCGAGACGCCTGCCCGGCTGATGCTGATCTTCCCAAACGGGAGCGACATGCCGCTCTGGTAGGAAGCAACGGCGCGTGGCAAGAGCGCATTCGCGGACATTTGCTGGATAGTGTCCCCGAGCTTGCCGGTCTTGCCGAAGGCATTGATGACGCGCACTGTCTCGCCGTTGGCCAGCGCAATGATGTACAGGTAGTTAGTCCACACCGGGATGCCGTAGGTGCGGACACGCGTGACCTTCTGGGTGACGCTGGTGATGTCGTCCCAGCGGGCACTGGTCGTCTTGCCCGCACGCGAGATGATGAAGCCTTGCTGGAAGAGCTGCGCATGCGCGCCGCGCCAGGTGAAGAGGAGCGCGAAGAAGCCGAGGGCCATTGCGATAAAGACGACGCCGGCGAAAATTGTGCCGGATGAGTCTCCCGTTGAGCTTGAGGAGGAAGGTGATGGAATGACGACTAAGATGCCGAGGATGAGCATCAGGGCGCCAAAGATGGCAAAAACGATGCGCGCGACGCCGCCGCGAAACTCCCCGATGGGAGGCCCATACTGGGTGGATGCGAATGATGGATTGTTTGTCGCCACGTCTGATTGCTCCTTACATACGTCCGCGCCTCATGGTGCGCGAGCGAACGGGACTCGATGTGTTGGTTGGGACGGTAGCCAACCACCGCCATTATAATAAGCGCGCAATCATTACACAATGTGACAAATTGTTGAGTGATTGGGCAGCGAACTCACCACGTGCCGCACGTAAAGCTGAAGTAGTGTCCTGCGCGGGTGAAATCGCATCTGGGGATGCCGCACGCCGCGAAAGACAGTACCAGGCAGCTCATTCGCGGACTGGGGAGCGGGGAGTTTGTAGCGATAGGGTGAGATTGCATATGTGAAATGGCAGAGTAGTATTGTGGCACTCGGCAGCTCGCTGATCGATGCCTGGGAGGCTTGTGCTGGCACGGCTTCTGCCGGGAATAGCAGTGGCAGAGGAAATCAGTATGTGCGAGAGCGGCACATACATCCAAGGAGGCATACTATGTCTGTACCTGGGGCTGATGTCGAAGACGCCGTTTTCGCATATGACGTTATGGACCAACTCCTGCCGGATGATACCGTACTGGCGGCGCTTCAGATGCTGGAATTTGATCTCACTGCCGAGAATGACGGCACGATCCGAGGAACGCGCGAGTTGCCTGATTCGCGTGGTAACGCACAGTTGCAGGAGATCGAAGGTGCGATAGCGGTACGGAACAGGGAGATCACGCTTGAATGGAGGAAGTTCAAGCAGGGCGGCCAGGAGGCCGAGAACCTGGATCGCGTGTTGGATGGGCTGATCTTCGAGGCTTCAATTGATGCGTTCCAGGGTTACTTCCAATTGACGACGGCTTGATAGCAGTGTAGCTGCTTGGTTCTCCGTTTGGCTGGGGAGGCCCCTGCGTGGCGCTGGGTGCCACACAGGGATCGGGAGGAGCGAGCTATAGGGCACCGCGCTGGATACGGCCCACGAGGTCCATGAATATATAGAAGTTCGGCGTTTTCGCGACAGGCGTCTTCACCCAGGCCAGCTGCTTATCATTGCGCTTGATGATGAGCACGCCATTCTGCGTGGTGATCTGTTTGACGTTGCTCCACGGCACCGTTTCTTTGCCATCCGAGACACCTGCCCGGCTGATGCTGATCTTCCCAAACGGGAGCGACGCGCCGCTTTGGTAGGACGCGATGGCGCGTGGCAGGAGCGCATTCGCGGACATGCGCTGGATAGTGTCCCCGAGCTTGCCGGTCTTGCCGAAGGTATTGTCGACGCGCACTGTCTCGCCGTTGGCCAGCGCAATTGTGTACTTGTACGTGGTCGGCATAGGGATACCGTTGTATCTGACCTGCGTGATGCTCTGGGTGACGCTGACGATGTCATCCCAGCGGGCAGTGGTTGTCTTGCCCCCAAGCGAGATGACGAAGCCCTGCTCGAAGAGCTGCGCGTGCGCGCCGCGCCCTCTAAGGATCTTCCAAACCATACCTCCGAGGAAGATGAGGGCTATTGCGATCAAGAAGATGCTGGTGAACACCATACCACTAGGGTCCGCCGATGGAGGTATTGAATTGAGGAAGAAGATGCCAAGGATGAGCAGAAAGGCGCCAGAGATACCCAAAATGACTGGGGTGCTGGCGCCGCCGTGATACTCACCGATGGGCGCGCCATATTGGGTGGATGCGAATGATGGACTGTTTGTCGCCACAACTTCTCCTAACGTTCACCTGTGCCTTGGCGTATGTGTTGGTTGCACAGGATGTGATGTGCTGGCTGAAGCGGTAGCCAACCGTCGTCATTATTATAATCGAGTGACACTTGTGCAATGTGACAGGTGGCTTCCCAATGGGAAATAAGCTCGCCATGCGCTGAGGCGCGGGTCCCGACGGCTGAAGCGCACCTGGCAGTGCAATACCTGATACCAATCCGCCAAAGGAGCGATGTCTACGCTGAAAAGCGGTCGAAGGGTCGCGCGAACACGTTGAACCACCCATTTTTCGTACTATTCTTGACCTTGCATACCAGCTATGCTATTCTGACGCTGGCTGCCGGGCTGGCAGTGCTTTGGCACGTCCGGTCTGAGGCTGGCGGGCACGCGGGTGTATGGCGTTGTGCGGCAGAGTGTTAACCCCCGTGCTACGATGGTAGAGTCGATACGTCTCCCTGGTGTGTTTCGCACTCGCTGCTGGGCGAGGCGTGTGTGACATGCTGCGCATCCGCCGTCCTGGAGCTCTCGAGCGTCGGATGATGCGTCATATAAAAAGGAGTGCTTGGTGCCACAATCCGCTACACCGGCGACACTCACCCCGGGCACAGTGCTCACCAAGCGCTACCGTATCGAGGCCTTGATCGGAAGCGGCGGCTACGCGAGCGTCTACCGCGCCACCGACATGACGTTTGGCTATGAGCGCGCGATCAAAGAAGTATCTGACCCCGACCAGGGCGTGCGCACACAATTTCGCCTCGAAGCCGAGCTGCTGATCAACTCCAAGCACCCCAACATTCCCCACGGCTACCACCTGGTCGAAGATATGGGCCGCCTCTTCCTCGTCATGGATTATGTGCGTGGCAAGGACCTGGAAGAATTGCTGAACGAGAGCCTGACGCAGAAGGGCCGTCCGCTGGATGAAGCGCAGGTGCTGCGCTGGGCCATTGATATCTGCGGCGCGCTGGACGAGATGCACAACCTACGGGTGCCGGTGATTCACCGCGACATCAAGCCGGCGAATATCAAGATTACGCCGGAGGGTGTGCCAGTTCTCATCGACTTCGGGCTGGCGAAGCTACAGCAGAAGGGCCCGACGATGACGGCGGCCCAGGGCGTCTCGCCGGGGTTTGCTCCGCCGGAGCAGTATATGGCGAAGGGGCGCACCGATCCACGGACGGATATCTATGGTCTGGGCGCGACACTCTTCGCCTGCCTGACGGGCAAAGATCCACCAGAGGCGCCAGGGCGCCTGCTTGCGCAGACGGGAGCCGGCGGCACGCAGGGGATGGTCTTGCAGCCGCCGCGCCGTCTCAACTCGCGCGTCAGCGAGGAGACGGATCATATCATCGTGAAGTCGCTGGAGCTTTCGCCCAATAACCGGCAGCAGTCGGCGCATCAGATGCGCGAGGAGCTGGTGGTGGCGCTGCAGAAGCTCACAGGCGTCTTTGGCGATGTGACACAGGCGATGGGGCCAGTCTGCGCCCGTTGCGGCACACAGAATCGTCCTGAGGCTGTGCGCTGCGCGCATTGTGGCAGCTTGTTGCGCGCGCCCGATGGCTCGCAGCGCTCCGGTGGGCCGCCACCACTCGATCTGTCGGCCAAGCGCGCGGCGGTAGGGCCAGCAGTGGCGGGTCGTGGCTTGGGGAAGGCGGCGGCTCTCTCACACGGCCCGGTGCCTGACAGCCAGCGGAGCGGAAAACAACCGGCTATCGCAGTCGATCAGCGAAGTGGCAAGCAACAGGCGGTGGCTTCAGACCAGCGCACGGGGAAGCAGCAAGCTGTTGCCGCGGACCAGCGCACCGGGAAGCAGCAGGCTATCGCCGCCGATCAGCGAAGCGGGAAGCAGCTGGCAGTCTCGCCAAGCCAGCAGAGCGGACGACACCGGGCGATCACGCCGCCAGCGGCGACCGCCGCTACAGTTGCCGCTGCTGCGGCGGCCGCGCAGGCGACGAGTACGGCGGTGATGCCAGTAGCGCGTGAGGGCGCGATAGCGCCCCTGCCCACACGCGGGCAGCGCGGGGTTGGCGCTCCAGCTTCGCAGCGCGGAGTAGCCGCACCGGTCTCGCAGCGCGGAGCGAAGGCGGGCCAACTGGGACAACCTGCCCCGACCTCTACCGCAGCCAAAGCGGCAGCCAGCGCGAAGTCGCCCGCCGAGGCGGAGGCCAAGCAATCCGGCGCGTGGATCCGGCTGGGGGCGATACGTCTCACCGGCTTTGGCAAGGTGATGCTGGCGCTGGCATCGATCGAGGCGCTGTGGGGCGCTATCGTGCTGGTGCTGGGGATCGTCGCCATTGTCTACTACGGCCAGGCGTTGCCAACGCAGCAGATGGTGATCGGCTGGCTCATCGTCGTCGTGCTTGGGAGCATCCTGGGCGCACAGGCGCTGAGCCGCCCGGTGTACCGGCGAGGCAGGATGACGAATCTGCGTCGCTGGCTCTGGGGAACGGCGATCATGCTGTATTCGCTGGCGGTGCAGGGGGCGGGCGTCTGGGGGGCGTATGTCTTCCTCAACAGCCAGGCGAACGCGGTACCGGCGATCATCTCGTATATCGCGTTTGGCATCAGCGCGCTGGTGGCGGGCATCTTTGGCATGATCACCGCGCTTGGCTAGGGTGGCCAGGGTGGAGACGTGGTACAACTAGAGCGCGGTAGTGTTCAGCACCATGCTCTAGTCGAAGGTGACAAGCCAGGTCTATGCAGCCATATTCCAAACAGCCGATACAGTCTTTGCTCAGCCTGAATCCCAGCCTTGCCGATCAAGCTCCTAACCCGCTGTTTCGCATCGCCGCGCTCGTGTATGGGCGCGGCGATGCCGTTCATCTGGAGTTCGGTGAGCCGGACGCGCCGACTCCGGCGCACATCGTCGAGGCGGCGATGGCCTCGCTGCGCGACGAGCGCCAGGGCTACGGGCCGACGATGGGTATACCGAGTCTGCGGCAGGCGCTCGCCGAGCGGGTCGCGCGTGTCAATCGCATCGAGACTACGGCTGAGCGTATCATCCTCAGCGCGGGCGGCACGGGCGCGTTGACGGCTTCGCTGCTGGCGATCTGTTCCCCTGGCTGTGATGTGCTGATACCTGATCCGGCGTGGCCGGGATACGATGCGATCCTCGCGACGGCAGGCGCACATGCCGTGCGCTATCCACTGCTGCCGGAGGACGGCTGGCAGCCCGACCTCGACGCGCTCGACGCGGCTATCACGCCGCAGACGCGGGTGCTCGTGATCAACTCGCCCTCGAATCCGGGTGGGGCGGTCTTCCCACGCGAGACGATGGAGCGTCTCGTGGAGATCGCGCGGCGGCACGATCTGTGGTTGCTCTCCGACGAGTGCTACGACGAGTTTGTCTATGAGGGCGAACATATCAGCCCGGCGACGCTCGATCCCGATGGGCGCGTGCTGACGATTGGCACCTTCTCCAAGTCATATGCGATGACGGGCTGGCGCATCGGCTGGGTGGTGGCGCCGCAGGCAGCGGTTGGCCCGATCACTCTCGCGGTGATGG
>DASVOW010000017.1:0-4739 GCA_036383155.1 Ktedonobacterales bacterium | reverse complement strand
GGTGTCACGAGCGGCGAGCGCGGCGGCGATGTTCGCCTCTTTCTTGATGCGCTCGATCTCGGGGCGACCCATGTTGTCGATGTAGTTGTTCTCGTCGCGGACTTCCTTGATGGTGAAGGAGACGACTTCGAGGCCCATCTTGGCGAGGTCGGCGGAGCTGGTGGAGCGCATCTTTTCGCTGACCATCTCCGGCTCTTTGACGATCTGCTCGATGGTGAGCTGGCCGACGATGCCGCGCAGGTGGCCTTCCATGACGAGGCGGATCATCGACTGGCGCTGATCGAAGGTCTTGCTGAGGAACTGCTCGGCGGCGGTCAGGATGCTCTCACGGTCGTTGCGCACCTTGAGCTGGGTGACAGCCTCGACGCGCACCGAGACGCCCTGGTTAGTGAAGAGGTTCTGTTGGGGCGCGACGTCGAATGACATGAGCTCCAGCGAGAACTCCTGCGAGCGCTGGAACATCGGGATGACGAACGTGCCGTTGCCGGTGATGACTTTGGTGCCGCCGCGACCGTACACGATGAGCGCCTGGTTTGGACCGACTTTTTTGTAGAGGTTGCTATAGGCATAGAACACTGCCAGAATAGCAAGCACGATGATGACTACGGCGATGATGACGCCACCGCCCACTGAGCTAAAGAATCCCATGTCGCTTACCCTTCATTCTGTGCGCGGCGCTGTTTGTATGTGTGTGCCGCGCGCTTTCTCTTAAGCGTGATCTGTATCGTTGTGATGTGGAGATGTGTATCTGGCGTTTTCGCTTTATGCGGGTTTGGTATTGACTGCTGCGATGCTCCTCTCGGCGGCACGCTTGATGCGCTGCAGGGCGTCGGCGACGCCGTCATGAATCTGCCGATCCATGGTGTGCTCGACGAGCCAGCCCCGCCATCCAGGCAGGAAGGTGAAGTCTCAGCCGAATTGCAGCCAGGTTATGTCTTTGGCTACGGGTGCGCAGGCGATGTGATTGTGAACGGTGATGCCGAGCGGTAGGCACGTTGTCAGTTTGATGCTATGGTTCGCCGCGTCGACGTGCTTGACGGTGACGGTGACGGGCAGATGCAGCATGCCGAGGGCATGGGCACGGGCGTAGACGATTTGGCCGGGCGCGGCGGGTCCGTCGGGAACAATGCGCTCGGTGGTGGCATCCCACCAGTCGCCGTAGGAGGCTGGGGTGGTGAGCAGCGCCCAGACGGACTCGATTGGGGCGGCGATGCTGGTGGTGGGACAGACGCTTTTCGTCATGGCCTTATGCTCCGGCGCGGCTGTGTTGTAGGCGCCATTGCCATACACTTGACTGTTGACTCACGAGTTCCATCGGCTACTGCTCGATAGGCTGAAGCTCTGGCGCGAGACCGGAGCGCACGCCTGCCATGAAACGGTCCCACGGCTGCACACTTGCGATGCCGTCGCGGTAGGCGATGACCACTATGTCGGTATCGACTGGGATGGCGGCGCCGTCGTAGCTGCGCGCGCCGACGCTCTTGCGCGCGCCTGTGGTGCCTGTGTAGATCACCTCACCGATGCCACCTGCGCGAATGCCGATGCTGACTTTGCCGAGGCGACCTTCGAGCTGGGAGCTTTCGGGGGGTAACTCGGTGTGCTCGCCCATGAGGAAGAGACGCGCCAGCACCACACTCATGCCCATCGCCGTGGCGACCGCGAGGGCCAGGGCGATGAGGAGCGAGAGGATGACGCCGACATTCGCCATGTTGAGCAGGAGATAGCCGAGCAAGCCGAAGACGAGGAGGAAGATCAGCAGTCCGTAGAGATTGAGGCTGGCGTAGAAGGCATTGCTCAGGGCCATCCAGGGCGTTGTGGCGGTGGAGACGGCAGCGCTGCCGTTGGTCTGGCCGTCGGCAGTGTGGCCGCTCGACGCGGTGTGGCCGTTGGCAGCGGCGTGTCCGGCGGATGCGTGGCCGCCTGGGGCATGGCCGGCGACGTGACCTCCCATGTCGTGGCCGATGTGACCGCCAAGATGGCCGCCAACGTGACCGCCGGTGTGGCCGCCGAGATGGAGTCCGTGGCCGTGGCCGACACCCAGCAGGGTCGAGAGCACGAGGAATGAGCCTGAGAAAACGACACAGGTCAGGAAGACGAGTGACAGCGGGTCCGTGGCAAGCATGCCAGGCGCTCCTTTGTCGTGGTGTCCGGGACCGCTGTGTCCTTCGGGCGCCCAAGCGGGCGAGAGGCCCGCCCGGACGGCGTTGCGATCAGCGTTCGACCGGCTCTTGAATGCGGCGCGGCTGTTCGGTGGTGTTCGACGGCTGCGTCGTCTGCAACGTTTGCATCAGCCCTTGCACGCGGCGGGCGACGGCGGCGAAATTGATGCCCCAGCCGAGACCTATTGCACGCGGCACAAGAATCTGGTCGCTCGATGGGTTCCAGTACTCGTTGGCGATGTCGCTCCACTCGGCGACGCGGAAGTTATACGGGACGCCCGCGACTTTGCCCTTCCACGTGCGCCGGGATGGCTCCTTCGCCAGCTCCTGTCCGATGGCGGCGGCGGCCAGCCCTGCCACAACGCCCGCTACGAATGAATTCATCTTCATCGTGCCTCTATAGCTCCTCTCAACGGGTGCTACCCTCACACTGCGCACCGCATCCGCGCCGCCCTGCCTGGATTTCTTTCTCCATACCTGAGATACGCGCGACGGTGACGGCGTGTTGTAGCGAGATGCGCTTGCCGGATGCGACGCGATTGAAGCGCCGCGCTCGCTCTCTCTCGCACACCGCGCGCCACCTGGCAGTCAGGGCGAGCGGTGTGTCTCGTCACACTGGCTGAGCTGGGCGAGCTCGCGGCTCAGGGTGTCGAGCTGGTCGCGCGAGAGGGTGAGCGTCTGCTCTATCACGAGCAAGACGCGCTCAGCGTCCGGATGGTCACGCAGGCGGGAGAGAAGGCTCTCCAGGTGCGCGGATGAGATGGCGACATGGGTTTGGCGCTTTAGGCCAGGCCAGGTCGTCCAATCGCTCCAATCGCTGGCGCGCGCTGTCTCGGTTCCATTGCGCTCGGCAGCCTGCTCGCGCGGCGATGCAAGAGGCGCGGGCGAATGGCTCGCCGACCGGCTCGACGGCATTCCAGGCAGCCCAGGCACGAGGGCGAAACCGGGTATGCCGTGCTCTGCGGGGCTCGCCTGTGAAGTATAGGGCTGGCGGGCCGGAGGCACGCCGTCAGACGAGAAGCCTGGCGGGTCGTTTACCAGATAGCCGGGATGCACGCGAAAGAATCTCGCAAGCGCCTCGCGGCTCGTGTTTGAGAGGTGGACGCGCTTGCCGCCTTCGATCTGCGAGAGATAGGCCTGACTGAGCGAGAGGCCAAGCTCCTGGCGGAGCGCGGCTGCGACCTCGGTTTGGGTCATCGAGCGACCCAGCCCGCGCCGCTCACCTTCGGCGGCGCGCAGGTGGAGCAGCTTTTCGCCAAGCTCCATAGAGCGCCCCCAGTCTTTCACGTGGCATGTGCGCCAGATGCACGAAACTCCACACCTCTGGTATAACAGATTGCAATATTACTGTCAAGGGGGAAGAACGGGGGTGGGTTACCTATGAATTGTGGGCATGCGAGAGAGCGGGCGGTTAAGGCGCGGCAGCGCCGGGGCTGTGTTGTGACGCCCGTTCTCTCGCGTTCTCCAATGGCCGCTTATTTGTTTCTACTTCTCGCAAATGCGCCAACGAGTTTTGCTGTGGCAAGGCTGCACTGCTCCACTGCCTCAGTAAACGTCTGCAGAGAGACATTCTTGGGCGGATCGAGCGTGTCCGTGTTTAGGGCGTACAGCGTAAATTCGTGGTCGTGCGAACCGGATGGCGGATTGGGACCGCCATAGACCTTCAGCTCCCTCGATCCCGCCGGCATCGATGCACTTCCTGAGGCTGCTTCCGCCAGAGCAGATACATCCCCATGAACGTCAATGACAAGCCAGTGCACGAAATTCCTCGCGACGGGATGCCGATCGACGACAGCAAGGGCACATGACTTCGTCCCCTGTGGCGCGTTGCCCCATGACAGCGGCGGAGAGATGTTGTCTCCTGCCTTCGCATAGTTGGAGGGTATCGGGTGTGCGTTCTCGAACGCAGGCGACCGAAGTAGAAGCATGTCAATAACCTCCTCTGAAAAGCGGCTTCTGAGGGGTATAACATGCGGACGAGCAGAGAACTTCTTTCATTTTGCTATTTTTGTCTTGCTAATTTTTCGCTACGCAGGGCTACTCCGCACGTTCCTGCACACCTTCTAGTATTCAACGCTACCGAGGATCTGGTCAACGCGCTGGGCGTCGCGGGCCTCGAATGTAAGCTGCACGCCGAGTGTAGGGTCTGTGGCGACGACGTAGACGGCATCGATATTGATGCCCGCGGCGGCGATGGCTTCGCATGCCTGGAGCAACGTGCCAGGGCGGTTGGGCACCCAGGTCACGGCTACCTCGACTTCCCGAGGCTGGTAGCCAATCTGCTGCAGAGCAGAGGTCGCGGCGATCACGTTGTTGGGCAGTAGCTCAATAACACTAGATTGCCCGGTGGCTACGCCCGCCACCGCATGGATATTGACGTTTGCCTGTGCAATGGCATGGAGGGCTTTCGCCAACTCTCCAGGGTTGTTGGCCAGCTCAAGGCGTAAGGCGGTAAGGACGGACATAGAGCCACCCCTTTCACGGGTCAGCAGCACTTATGCTCGGCGGAGAACAGGGAGAAGTGTACTAGACAGATAGTGCCCGCGTCTGTTCGCGAGTGAACAGATGTGGGCGGGACAC
>DASVOW010000016.1:0-3018 GCA_036383155.1 Ktedonobacterales bacterium | reverse complement strand
CGTGGAAGGAGGAGGAACGACGCCCTGAGCCAGTTATCGATGACGGATGAGCAACGAGCTGAACTGGAGGCCGCCCAGCGCCAGAGTCGGCATGTACGCCACTGGAAGCGCTATCAAGCGGTGTTGTTGCGCGGCGAGGGGATGGCGGTGGCGGTCGTGGCGCAGACACTGGGCTGTACCCAGACGAGTGTCTGCAACTGGACGAGTGCTTGGCGGCGCGGTGGGGTGACGGGCGTGCAGGAAGGGGTGCATCGCGGCGCGGTTCGCCGCCTGGATGCCGCTGGCGAACAGCACGTGGAAGAACTGCTGGGCAGCGATCCGCAAGCCAAGGGCTATGCGGCCACCGGCTGGACGGTGGCGTTGCGGCAGACCGACCTGGCCAAGCGCGGCTGGCAGGTGGGGGAGCGCACCATGCGCCGCACGCTGCGCCGCACGCTGCATCGGCTGGGCTGGGTCTGGAAGCGGCAACGCTTTGTGCTGGGCCGGCCTGACCGCGAATACCAGGCAAAAAAAGGGCGGTGGCAGCGCAGGTCGGTACGATAACCCGCGCAGGCGGCGAGGTCTGGTTCGGCGATGAGGAGGAGACGGAGACGACGCTGCGCGCGTATCCGCCACTCCGGGCCACCTGGGCCAGGCGCGGGCAGCCCGCCAACGTCGTGCTTTCGGGGCGCAACGCCCGCCGGGTCGTCCATGGCGCGCGCAACGCGGCGACTGGTGAGCTGGTGCAGCTGGTGCGTGAGCGCAGCCGCCAGGATGACTGCCTGGCCTTCGTCGAGGCCTTCGTCGAGGCCTTCGTCGAGGCCTTCGTCGAGGCCTTGGGCCAGGTGCGGCCCGCCGTGCCCAAGCTGCTGATCGGGGACAACGCGCCACCGCACCATCCCACGCGTGTGCGCGAAGCCGCCGAGCGCGCCCACATCACCATTGCCTGGCTGCCCTTCCGTGCCCCGGAGCTCAATCCGTGTGAGGACCTCTGGCGCCTGCTGAAGGCCGACGTCGCCGCCAACCGTCCGCCAAGTAGTATGGACGATCTCGCCCAGCAGGCCGTCGCTTGGCTCGCCGCCCTCTCGCCGTACGACCGCTTACGCTGCTCCGGCTGGTTCAGTGCAAAGTTTCAGTGGCTATCTACTTAGTAGGTATCAGTGAACGTATCGCTGCGGCTGCGGACTGGCTAAACGCTACGCTACGAGTGTATTCATCATGGTTTTGCGGAATCTGCGACAGGTGGTTACGCTATATACAATACATAATATACATAATGCATACGCTTTCGCGCTTGTCTCAATGGTGCTCCCAGGCCTCTTCTTCAATCGGCGCACCGTTTGCTATCAGCGTCTGTGCGTAGCGCAACTCCTCGCAGACGGCGGGGTCGCCCTCAGAGGCCAGCGCCTCCGCCAGCGCGCCGCGCGCCGCTTCACCACCGATGCGCCCTAGCGCCCATGCCGCGTGGCCGCGAACCAGTGGCTCCCCGTCACCGAGTGCTTTGGTCAGGGCGGGCACTGCCACCGGATCGCCGATATTGCCCAGCGCCACGCAGACGTTGCGCAGCAGGCCGCGCCGCTTCGTGCGCTTGATCGGGCTGTGGCGAAAGCGCTCGCGGAAAGCTTCCTCGTCCAGTGTGAGCAATGGAATCAGCGCCGGACTCGACCCGACCGCCGCCCGTGGCTGGAATTCCAGCCGTTTGCCTCGCGCGGTCTGTGGTCCGTCGCGATTGCTCGGCTGCAAGTCGCCACTGCGCCGCAGCCGAGTCTCCGCTACGTGATTGACCGGGCAGACCTGCTGGCAGATGTCGCAACCAAAGATATGGGCGCCGATCAGTGGGCGCAACTCCAGCGGGATGCTGCCACGATGCTCGATGGTCAGATACGAGATGCAGCGGCGGCTATCGAGCACATACGGCGCAACGAAGGCGTGTGTCGGGCAGGCATGCAGGCATATCTCGCACTGTCCGCAGTTTGCTCCGATGGGTTGATCGGGCTCCAGCTCCAGGCTGGTCACTACCTCGGAGAGGAAGACCCACGAGCCCCAGCCTTTGGTGAGGATATTCGTGTTCTTGCCGTACCAGCCCAGGCCCGAGCGCTGCGCCACCGCACGATCGACCATGCGTCCCGTATCGACGAACAGGATCGTCTTCTCGTCGCCCGGCGACGCAAGCTCGCGGATGAACGCCGCCAGTTGGTCGAGTCGCGCGCGAATCACCTCATGGTAATCGTCGCCCCAGGCGTAGCACGAGACGCGTCCATGCGGATCGCCCGGCTGCGTCAAGTCGCGCGGGGCATCCGTGAGGTAAAAGGTGCCCAGGGAGATGACCGACCGCGCGGCAGGCAGCAGCACTTGTGGATTGCATGACACCTCGGCACGCTCGGCGGTAAACCAGTCCATTCCCTCGAAGTAACCCGCGCCGACGCGCTGCTTGATCGCCGTCTCCGCCTGCGCGAATGGCTCCGCAGCGGTGACGCGCACGATATCGAAGCCGAGCGCATATGCTCGCTCTTTGATCTGCTCGGTGATGGTCATGAATAGAAGCTCTTGCCCCACTGGCTGCTACTGGCTGGTCTGTGTTTGCCATATAGCACATTTTACCTCGCGGACGCCCAGTCGATGCGAAATATATGTGCAAAGGCGCGGGATTGTATGTATGCATGTACTCATGTTCGCCCGTACTATGGCGTAATCGACGACCTGGGAGCGAAGCCGGGTTGGAATTGGGTTTTCCGTGACACCGCTAGTTTGCTTGTGGGCATCTGTCCGATACCGCTGCATGTGCGGTCGTATTGGCCTGGATGTTGCAGCGCACACGGCGGAAAACTCCGGCTACACTGAGTGGTGAAGTGCATCTGCGAAATGGCATGACGGAGAAGTCCGCCAGCATGTGCCAATGAAGGAGGTGATGCCTGTCTTCAGTGGAGTTTTACTGACATGCGAGTAATGCGAATGGCTTATCTACCGCAACTCCTATGCGAGGACGCAAGCATGACCGACGTCATAGGCGCCCAGCGCGCCGAGTTCAACGAGTCATCA
>DASVOW010000015.1:0-9067 GCA_036383155.1 Ktedonobacterales bacterium | reverse complement strand
CAGGATCAAGCCGGCGATCGCGAGCAGCGCCAGGGCCAGGGGCGCGAGTGCGATCAGGTAGTTGTAGGCGAGCATGCCCGAAAACTGCATCACCCAGTCCTCGGTGATCTTGGTCCAGAAGCGCGCCGACGTCTGCGCGCCGTCCTTAGCCTCGCCCACTGCACCCTGGAGTGCCTCCTGGACGCTACTGTCGCTCTCCGACTGGCGAGGCGCGTCGAGTCCTTGTGAATCTGCCGCTGTCATGCTGATCCACCTCCTCTTGTTCGCAGGTGACCGATCGAGCCCGCGAGTCTGAAGATACAGCCGATAGTGGAAGACGCCGATCAGCGCCTCTGTTTCGTGGGCTGTTCGGCGCTGATCGGTTGGGACGGCGCGAGAACTCTAGCCGATGATATAGACGGCACGTTCCACCTCCATGCTGTGGTTTGTTGGTCCTTTGGATGATGGCGGCTTGCGCCCACCAAGCGCGTGGCGTGCCCGCTGCCCATATCTGGAACATACTACATCTGTCACACGCACCGCTACGGTCCAAGGCACAGTCTCGCCTGTGGTCGCAGCAGAACCTCTCCGACTGGAGAGGTTCTGCTGTCACTGTGGCGGTCCTGGCGGGAATCTAACCCACATGACCGGTTTAGAAGAGCACCGCAGGCCGTTCGCACTTGTCCAGTGGTATCCACCACTGCCCTTCATCTTTCGTTCTTTCGCCTGAGCGTGGCGTGTCCATCAGCGTCCAACGTCGTCTGCCGCGTACGTAGTCAGTTTTGTAGTCAGCACGCCGTTGCGCTGCTAGGCGCAGACGACTGGAAGCGACCTGAGACCGCGGAAGACGGTGCTCGGCTGCCACTCGAGTGCGCTTTCGGTGCCAGCAGCCAGTCGCAGCTGTGGCAGGCGCCGCGTGACCGCGGAGAGGACGATCTCTGCCTCCAGTTTAGCCAGGGGTGCGCCCAGGCAAAAGTGGATGCCGTAGCCGAACGAGAGCTGCCGGTTCTCGGCTCGGCCGACGTCGAGGCGGTCGGGATCGGGGAACTGGTCAGGATCACGATTGGCCGCGCCAAGGATGGCGGTGATATGTTGTCCAGCCGTCAGCGTGACGCCGCCAATGCTGATCTCCTGGTGTACCCGCCGGCCGGTTAGCTGCACCGGGCTGTCGAAGCGCAGCAGCTCAGGGACAGCCGTTGCTATCAGGTCGGGATGCTCACACAGACGCTGATACTGCTCGGGATGGCGCAGCAGCGCCAACAGACCGTTGCCGATGAGGTGGGTTGTCGTGCCATGTCCGGCGGCAAGCAGCAGCACGAGATTGGCGAGCAACTCGTCTTCGGTGAGCGCATCGTCGCGCTCGCGAGCCGTGAGCAGCGCCTGAAGCAAGTCATCACGCGGCGTGGAGCGCCTGCGCGTAAAGATGCCACGGAAGTACTCCATGAAGTCGGCGACGCCTTGGAGCGCGAGGAATGCCTCTTGCGCCGTGAGCGCGGACCCATCGAGAAAGCCACCAAAGTCCGCCGACCAGCGGATGAATTGCTCACGATCTGCCGGCGGCACCCCGAGGAGCTCGGCAATCACGATCGCGGGAAGCGGGTAGGCGAGGCTGGCTATGACATCCATCTGCCCGGCTGCCTGCACCGGATCAAGCAACTCAGTCGCCAGCTGGACGATGCGTGGCCGCAACGCCTCGACCAGCCGCGGCGTAAAGGCTTTGCTGACCAACCCGCGCAGTCGTGTGTGGTCAGGGGGATCGAGGAAAAGGAGTTGGTGTGGCATGGCGCGAAAGACCTGCCGGGCCGCCTCGCGGTATTCCGCGGGGAGCCAGTCGGCACCCTGTGGTGACTCGAGTCGCTCGGCGGAAACACGCGAGTCGCGCAGCGCTGCCATCACATCAGCGTGGCGTGTGAGCACCCAGCCACCATCCATTCCCGCCGCAGCGTCCCAATGCACAGGAGCGAGGGAGCGCAGCCGCTCATAGAAGGGGTATGGGTTTGCCCGGACGGCAGGATCGCGCAATGCCGCAAGGCTCAGGCTTTCTGCATCAGTTGATGTCATAGGTGCGCTCCCCTATTCTGCTCGGGACACGGCGTGCCGCGCGGCGCGACGTTGCCATGGCTTCGCCTCATGCCGCCTCACACGGCACAACGTACCATACTCCCGGATATCATGGAGCAGCAACGGAACATCATGCAAGCCTCGCTGCATCGCTCCACGCTGCCAACGACAATGGAATGAACACCGCCCAGGAACGTGGCGTCCGCCGTGCGCTCCAGCCAGGCAATTGTCGCCGACAGCACCGGCAAGCCACGAGTCTCGATCTGGATGCTGTATGAAGTGCTATCAGCCAGACAAAGTGAAACGCCCACGAGGGAATACCCAAAGAGCACGGTGGAGTGCGCGATGCCATTCTATCTCCCTGTCAACTGCAGTTGAGACACTGGAGTTGATCTACGCCAGTGAGGTGAATGCGCTTGCAAAGGATGAAAGGCTGCGAGCGCCGGATTGTGCTCCGTGGGTGGTCACAACATGCTCACGAATCCCTAGAAACAGAGAGGATTTCTGCTGAATATTGCTGAGAGGGCTTGACGAGCATCCAGTTCTTGGGTATTCTGTCATCAGCAATTTGCAAGCGCTTGCAAGTGAGACAACGATGGCACGCAAACTTCCCACTCAAGATGTCACTATCTTCGATGTTGCCCGCGAGGCCAACGTCTCCTATTCAACAGTTTCGCGGGTCATCAACAACAAGGGTGTCAGCACTGATAAGCGTGAGCGGGTGTTGCGTGTGATGGCCGAGCTTGGTTATGTAGCGAATCTCCAAGCACGTAGCCTAGCAGGGGGGAAATCGAACATCATCGGACTGCTTGTCCACAGCCTCACGGTCGAGTATTTCGGCGAGATCGCGCGCGGCGTGGATGAAGAGCTGGCGGCGAGGCAGTATGATCTGATGCTCTATACTACCCACCGCAGAAAAGGTCGCGAGTCTGCCTACGTCACCAGACTCACCCGCAATCTCGTGGATGGTCTTTTATTGGTCTTGCCGCGTAATGCGGGGGCCTATCTCGAGACGCTGCGCCCTCGTGGATTTCCCTATGTGTTAGTGGACCATCAGGGTCTGGGGTTTGACGTGCCATCTGTCGGCGCGACGAACTGGCAGGGTGGCTATGATGGGACGCGCTATCTCATCGAATTGGGTCACCGCCGTATCGGCTTCATCACTGGCGATATGGCCCTTGGCTGCGCGCGTGATCGCCTTGTAGGCTACCAGCAGGCGCTAAGGGAGGCTGGACTGCCGCTTGATGCGGCGCTCGTGCGCGAAGGCGATTTCTTACAACCGCGTGCCTTTACCTGTGCGAACGAACTCCTTGATCTTGCCGAGCCGCCAACGGCGATCTTCGCTTCCAACGATGTCTCGGCGTTCGGCGTGATGGAGGCGGTGCGGAATCGCGGCCTACGCCTCCCCGACGATATCTCAGTATTAGGATTCGACGATATCCCGCAAGCGGCGCAAGTTCACCCGGAACTTACCACAGTACGCCAGCCATTGGCTGAGATGGGGCGTACTGCAGTGCAACTGCTCTTCAGCTATATCGAAGCGCCAGACGCTGGCGTGAGGCGAATCGAGCTGCCGACGGCATTGAGTATCCGTGCATCGTGTCAGCCGCCATCAACGTCATAGTGTGCCTTGCGAGGCGGTCAACACTGTCCACCTGCTGCTACCTGCCAGGGGCGTTTGGTCAAACCGACGACGCATGTCCGGTATGGGGCAAAATTTCGAAGACTTGAATCGGGGGAAAGGAGCAAGAAAAGGCGGCGACTCCAGGCCTGATGCGCTGTCAAACATATCGGGGCGCCAAAGTCGCCTGACCCGACATCTAGTATAGCCACCCTGGCGGCAAGGCGCCAGGGTGTTCCCTGTGATCCATCTGCGTGTGCCATGCAATGTTGCTGTCCACTATAAGGAGCACAACATCCATGAAACGTCTTATGGCGCTTCTGCCCTTGTTGGCGATCATTTCGACTCTCCTTGTCGCCTGCGGCGGCTCCTCGTCCGGGTCGGGTAAAGTCACCATCACTTGGTGGCATATCAACACAACCGATCCGCTCAAAACAGGTTGGCAGAATCTCGCCAATCAGTATATGGCCGCACACCCCAACGTGACGATCAAGATCAGTGTCATCGAGAACGACCCCTTCAAGACGAAGTTGACCACCGCCATGCAAGCTGGCACTCCGCCTGATATCTTCCAGAGTTGGGGCGGTGGCGTGCTGCAGCAGTATGCCAAAGCCGGGTTAATGAAAGACATCACCTCCGATTTGCAGTCTGGTGGTTGGGGTGACTCTTTCAGTCCAGCCGCGCTCAATCTCTATAGCTACAACGGCAAGTACTATGGAGTTCCCTGGGACGTCGGCGCCGTTGGATTCTGGTATAACAAGGCGCTCTTCACCCAGGCTGGCATAACGCAGGCCCCCGCGACCTGGGACGACTTCCTGAACGTGGTCAAGAAGCTCCAGGCGGCCCATATCACGCCGATTGCCCTCGGCGAGAAAGATAAGTGGCCAGGCGCCTTTTACTGGGAGTACCTCGCCGTACGTCTCGGCGGCAAGGCAGCTTTTGACAAAGCGTACAACCACGATGGCGGATCATTCTCCGATCCAGTGTTCGTGCAGGCAGGGACATATCTCCAGCAGCTCGTTGCCTTGAAGCCATTCCAGAATGGTTATCTGGGTGCAACGTATGACACCGACCACAGGCCCCTCATGGGCAACGGCAAAGCAGCAATGGAATTGATGGGGCAGTGGGCACCCTCCAACGATGCAGCTTCAGCAACGGATAAGAAGGGACCAGACTTCGGCTTCTTCCCCTTCCCATCACTGCCAAATCAGCAGGGCAATCCAACGGATGTGCTGGGCGGCGGCAATGGTTTCGGCATCGGCAAGAACGCGCCAGCAGAGGCCATCGATTTCGTCAAGTTCCTGACCAGCGCCGACAATCAACGCAAATTTGCGACGCAAGGCGCTCTGTTGCCGCCTGTGAAGGGTGCGTTCGACGGCGTCACCGATCCGAACCTCAAGACGGTCGCGCAACTCGTCTCGAACGCGGGGTACTTCCAGTTGTACTACGACCAGTTCATGACACCGGCGGTGGGTGCCACCGTGAACAATCAGACGCAGGCGCTCTACGCTGGAAGCACAACGCCACAGGCTGCGGCTCAGGCGATTGATACTGCAACCAAGAGCGGCGGTTGATCCGAAGATTCATTGGGGAGATCCACGAGATTCATGGTGGGTTTCCCCATCTCCGGCTAGCGGGATGGGCCGCTCTTTCGCCAGTCATCCCATAGTATCATTAGTATCTTTACTCGCTGGGCAGCTAAGAAGGGAGCATCGTTTCCATGCGATTAGCTCTGCCAAGTTCCCATTCGTCAGCTCATGTCCTCGCGCAACGCCGTCAACGACAAGTGAGCAAAGCCACGACGATTGTTCTCTTCCTGCTCCCCAGTGTGGTGCTGTTCGTGCTGTTCGTCGTCATTCCCGTCGTGCAGGCGGCACACTACAGCCTCTATGATTGGAATGGCCTCGGTTCTCTCGACGACTATATCGGGCTCAAGAACTATCAGCGGCTCGTGAGTGATCCAATCTTCTTGCAAGCCGTGAAAAACAATGCCTTGATTGCGGTGCTTTCGCTGGTATTGCAATTGCCCTGTGCGCTCGCACTGGCGATTCTGATCAATCGGAAATTGCCAGGGCGCACGTTCTTCCGCACCGTCTTCTTTCTTCCATACATCCTCTCGGAGGTGGTTACCGGCCTTATCTGGTCGTTCATTTACAATCCTTTGAATGGATTCCTGGCAGGATTGCTACGCCTGTTCAACCCAAATGTGGTGCCCCCCGCGCTGCTCGCCGATCAACGCACCGTTCTGCTGGCGATCTTCATCGCTATGTGCTGGAAGTATTTCGGATTCCACCTCGTGCTCTATATCGCGGGCCTGCAGAATATCCCCGAAGATATAATCGAGGCAGCACAGATCGACGGCGCGAGTAGGTGGCTCGTCACTCGCCATATCACCCTGCCCCTCCTCGGTAGCACGATCCGTCTCTCGGTCTTCCTCTCGATTTTGGGATCGCTGCAATACTTTGACCTCATCTGGGTGATGAGCGACGGTGGCCCGGTATACGCCAGCGAGACGATGGCTACCTACCAGATACATTTCGGCCTCCAGCAGTTCGCGCTCGGCTACGGCAGCGCCGTTGGGGTGGTCATGTTTGTGATGTGCCTGATCTTCGCGCTGCTCTATCAGCGTATCGTCATGCGCCAGGACCTCAGCGGCGCTTCGGCACTCTAGTTGATCCAGAAGAGGAGACGTCCGATGCACACCTTCGCCAAACGGCCAGGTAGCTGGCTGCTAGCGTTCACTGTGTGCTCCATCGTGGCGGCTATTGTGCTCATTCCACTGCTCACTACCGCAGTGGGAGGGCTGCGTACCAGTGGCGAACTGCTGACACAGCCGTTCAGTATACCGAAGACCCTGCACTGGGAGAACTTCGGCACTATCCTGTCGCGCCAAAGCCCATTTTGGGGTGAGCTGGTCAATAGCCTGCTTGCAGTCACGGGAACACTCGTGCTCTTGCTTTCTACAGCCTCGCCAGCGGCATTTGTGCTCGCGCGCATCTCCTTCCCTGGCCGTGAGGTGGTCTTCAATCTCTTTCTTTTCGGCCTGTTGTTTCCCCTGACCGTCGCTGTCCTGCCGCTCTATATCAGCATACGGCAGTTGGGGTTGCTCGACTCGTTGTGGGGAGTCATCTTGCCGCAGGCCGCGTTTGCCCTGCCCACGACGATTCTCATCCTGCGCAATTTCTTTCGTGCCGTTCCCCAAGAGCTTGAGGATGCCGCGAAGATCGATGGCGCATCAACCCTGGGCTTTTTCTTGCGTGTGCTGTTACCACTCTCACGGCCGGCACTCGCCGTAGTGAGTATGCTGGCAGCAGTCGCCAGTTGGAATAACTTCCTGTTGCCCCTGCTTGTCTTGACCGACGATACCAAATGGACACTTCCCATGGGTGCATTGCAGTTTCAGCAGCAATATTCCACTGACTGGGCTTTGGTACTCGCGTTTGTCACAATAGCGATGATCCCGGCGATTGCCATCTATCTCCTAGCCGAGCGGCAGATCGTGGCTGGCCTGACCGCGGGGGCCGTGAAAGGGTAAAACGTTGTCCGTTACACTCACAGAACGCGGGCTAGACATCGATGGGAGGCACGTTCCCGTCTACTCTGGCACCGTGCATTACTGGCGGATTGAACGCGAGCGATGGCCGCTGATCCTCGAGCAAGTACAGGCGCTCGGCTTCGGGATGATCGAGACATATATCCCCTGGTCGGTGCACGAGACCGCTCCAGGCGTCTTTGATTGGGGAACGGGGGACCCGCGCAAAGCCTTCGAGGACTTCTGCCGGTTATGTGAGTCGCGCGGTCTCTATCTGCTGGTGCGGCCCGGCCCACTCATCAACGCTGAATTGACCGATTTTGGCTTCCCCGAGTGGGTCTTGCTCGATCCTGGAGTACAGGCTCAGACGGCTGTCGGTAGCCTGCACCTGGATGCGGCAAAGGGCTTCCATCCGCCACGACCGTTTCCCGTACCTTCCTATGCCAGCCCAACATTCTATGAGGCGGTGGGGCGCTGGTTCGACGCCGTCTGCCCGATCGTTGCGCGTCACCTCGCCCCGACCGGCTGCATCGTCGCGGTGCAAAGCGATAATGAGACCTGCTATAACTTCCACGATCAGCCATACGCCACCGACTATAGTCGCGCCTCTATCGCGGCGTATCAGGCCTATCTCAGCGAGCGATACGAGACCATTGATCGGCTCAACGCGGCCTATGAAAGCGCCTATCAGGATTTCGCCAGCGTAGCTCCTCCTCGCGATTGCAGGATACAGACACGGGCAGATGTGCCCTGGCACCGCGACTGGGTGGAATATAAAGAGCGCTATATCCACGAAGCAATCGCACAGATTGGGCGGATGCTCCGCGAGCGTGGCATACAGGGCGTCCCAATTTATCATGACGTTGCATACCAATACAGCACTCCGCTCGATATTGCACGCCTTGAGGCTGATCCTGCGATTGACTGGGTGGGGCTGAATATTTATCGCTATCCCCGTGATTATACGGGCACTGCGCAGCGCATGCGCTATCTGGCGGGTACCACCAAGCTTCCCTACGTGCCTGAGTTCATCAGTGGCATCTGGAGCCATCATCCGGTGACACCGACCCCTGCCGAGCAGGAATTCGTGACGCTTACCGCGATCATGCACGGTCTGCGCGCCGTCACCTTCTACATGCTGGTCGAGCGTGAGCGCTGGCAGGGAAGCCCCATCACACGGCACGGCGCCTATCGTCCCGGCTACGCCGATTTCTATCGGCGCCTCTCCGCGTTTCTCCAGCGGTATCCGCTCGGCGCATTTCATCGTCAGCCCCAGGTGCTGGCGTTGCTCAACTACGACCTTGGGCGCTATGCGGCGATGGCGTCGACGCTGCACTATGCCCATGTGGATCTGCTCGGGCTACCGCGCGAATTGAGCACCGTCGATCTCGATCTTGGGTTCCGCTGGAATGTTGCCCATGAGGCCAATCAGCGCTGCCATGATAACTGGCTGGGGCAGGTGTTCGCCGAGCTCAAACGGCGGCAAGTCAATTACGACATTGCCGACAGTCATATTGATCCACGTCGGCTCCAGCGATACGCGCTGGCGTTCATCCCTCTGGTGGATTTCATGGATGAGGCCGATCAACGAAAACTCCTCGACTATGTCTCCCACGGCGGGCACCTCATCGTCGGGCCAGGGATGCCCTATCTCGACAGCAACCTTCACCCGTTGTCGGTTCTGGGCCAAGCGCTGCAGGAGCCGGGCGAGGTGTCCTATGGCAGCGGGCGTATCAGCTGGATAACGGCCGAGCGCATTGCCGCAACACTGGCGGAGCATGTACCAGCGTCTACCGTGCGATGGGACGCGTCCGCTGTGGAGGTCGTCGAACAGATCAGTCAGACTGCGCGCCTCCTATTCGTGGCTAACCCGA
>DASVOW010000014.1:0-2751 GCA_036383155.1 Ktedonobacterales bacterium | reverse complement strand
AAGACTTCAAGGTCCTGCCAGGAGGGAATCACTTTCTCGATACCCATCACCGAGATCAGCACACGCGGCAGCGTCAGGCACATGCGCCCGTTGCCTTCGGACTCTACAACGCATACCGTACCGCTCTCGGCAACCGCGAAGTTCGCCCCAGAAATCGCCACCTCAGCAGCGAGGAACTTGCGCCGCAGGTAGGCGCGCGCGGCAGCCGTCAGTTGCTTCGGCTCGTCAGAGAGGCGGTGCCCGCCACTTGCACCAGTGCTGTTCCTAGCGATGGTGCGCGAGAATAGCTCGCGGATCTCAGAGCGGTTCTTATGGATTGCAGGCACCAGGATATGGGACGAGCGCTCGCCGGCTAGCTGAATGATCAACTCGGCCAGATCCGTCTCGATGGCTGTAATCCCGTTTTCGGCCAGCGCTTCATTCAACCGGATTTCGTCGGTGGTGAGCGACTTGACCTTCACTACCTCGCGCGCGTCGTGGGCACGCACGATGCCCGCAATAATCGCGTTTGCCTCGGCGGCGTCACGCGCCCAATGCACCTGCCCTCCGGCACGCCGCACGGTTTCTTCGAGCTGAAGGAGATAGCTGTCGAGGTGGCGCAGTGTGCGGTCTTTGATGGCTGCTCCTGCGGCGCGGAGCTGCTCCCAGTCGGGGAGTTCGCCGACGACTGCCGCGCGCTTTGCCCGGATGGTGGTCGTGGCCTTGCCCATGTTGCGGCGTAGCTGTGTGTCGGCGAGCGCCACCCGCGCCTTGCTCTGGAAGGATGGCAGCGTAGGCAGCGGCATCCCTTTGCGCGACTGCCTGTTCGAGCTCGTTTGCGTCTGCAGTGTAGATGATGAATGCATGTTTATTGCTGTGTTTTCGGGTGTTTCGCTCATGCCATGCCCTCCTCAGTAGATGCCAGGATCTCCGCGAGGTGGACCGTGCGGACGCCTGTCCGCTGGCGATGCAGGGCCCCACCGATGTGCATCAGGCAGGAGGTATCCGCCGACGTGCAGACCTCGGCGCGTGTCTCGAGCACATGGCGCAGCTTGTCGGAGAGCATCGCCGTCGAGACATCGGCGTTCTTGATGGCAAAGGTGCCGCCAAATCCGCAGCATTCCGCCGCAGCCGGCAGCTCGACCAGATCGATACCGCGCACCGCTCGCAGCAGACGCAGTGGCGCATCGCCAACATGCAGCACACGCAAGCTGTGGCACGTAGGATGGTAGGTCACACGGTGCGGATAATACGCCCCCACGTCTTCGAGTCCCAGCTTGCGCACGAGGAATTCGGAGAGCTCATAGACGCGCGGCCCGAGCTCGGCGACGGTGCGGGCGAGAACTGGATCGCCTGCCTCAGCCGCTGCTCGCGGATACATCTCGCGCACCATGCCGACACAGGATGCAGATGGGGCCACCACCACATCCGCTTGAGCGAAAACGTCGACGAAACGGCGTATGAGTGGCAATGCCTCGCGCTGGTAGCCTGTGTTGTAGTGCATCTGTCCGCAGCAGGTCTGCTCAAGCGGGAACTCGATGGTATGGCCCAGCCGCTCCAGCAACTGGGTCATGGCAACGCCTACTTCGGGGAAGAGCGTGTCGTTGAAGCACGTGATGAAGAGCGCCACTCGCATGGTATCTGCTCCCGCGTTGAGTCGCCTCATTGCTTTGTATCTTACAGCATATCACACGTACCGCCATACCTGCCCAGGTTCTATAGCTTTGCTCGTCTGTTTGATGCGTGTGAATCGGTCGAAAGCGTCGTTCCCATGCATACCAGCTCGATTGCTGAGATAGGGCGATCCGGCCCGTGTGCCAAATCCTCGTTTCACCATATACTCTTGACCATGTACTCTTGTAAGATGGCTGTAATGCTTCGCGTATACCATCTCAAGAGGAGCTAACCACACGAGCCATTAAGCGCCGTACTTTAGCCGCCACGAGGTGAGATTATGAGCCAGGAGTCACAGCCAGACATACCATCTGGGTCGAAACAGGAAGACGTGCCTCCGGTGGGCGGACATGAAGCACCTGCCACGTCAAGCACCGCGCAGAAGCCGGCAGTGCGCCTCCACTCACTGCGCGCTGCGCTGTTGGCTGTAGCTTTTGCATTGGTCGTGACCTTTGTTGCCCAAGTGTGGCTCGGTATTCTCTCACCGGCCCAGATCTTCGGCGACCGGCTTACTGTGTTGATTCCCCTGCCGATCTTTTCGCGATTTCTCACGCTCTTTGGCTCAAACGCGAAACACCTTTACTTTTTGGCGCTCATATTCGGAGAAGGCGCTGTGACAGTCCTTGTCGGGCTGCTCTATCTGCGATTGCGGGCGCGATTTCTGGCGAACCGGCCTGCAGTTTCGGGTAGGGATGCCTTAGATGCCAGCGTCCCTGCATACTGGGAGGCGTTCATCATCGTGCTGGCTCTCTGGTTGCTCTCAGCCGGCATACTTGCTCCGCTCGTTGGCGGTGGACTGTTTGGTGCGAATCTTGAGGGCCGCGTCGTTGGCGTCTTTCTCATCGAGCTTATCCCTAACGGTATTTTCGCACTGCTGTTCATTCGATTGTTGCATCGCGAGCTTGCTGCTGCCCCAGTTGCCAGTGCAGGATCTGCGGACCGTTCCTCTGATGGCTCGCTGCCGCGCAGAGCGTTGCTGCGGCAGGCCGGAACCGTGGTTGCTGTGGCCGGTTTCGGCTTTCTTGCCTGGGAATTTATCAATGGGGCGTTTAATTCGTTACTTGGGGGGAGTGGCCAGACGCGCCGCGCGCAGTTGCA
>DASVOW010000013.1:0-3132 GCA_036383155.1 Ktedonobacterales bacterium | reverse complement strand
CGCCGAGGCGGTGCGTGACGCAATGGAGATAGCAGGCCAGCGGTTGAATGTGCCAGGGCGCGGCTTCATCGCCGAGATCTCGCGGCGCGGCGCGCTGGCCAGGCTGCTCCCCTACGAACATGATGACAATGCGGCAGACGCGACGGTGGATGGCGGCTCCGGCGAGGCGGCGACGGGCGCACAGGAGGCGGATCGTGCTTGATCAAGTTGGTACAACTCTTGCCGCGACGGTCACAGCGGCACAGGTAACGCTGGTGTGTCCGTTGTGTGGGTCTACCACATCGGGCGACACTACGCGCTTCCGCTGTGCCTGCGGCACGCCTTTCGACCTCCCGGCGGATGCCTTTCCACTGGAGGCGGCGGATGCCGAGACATGGCGGGTGCGCTTTCAGCAGCGGCTGGCCGCATTTCAGGGCGGCTCGGCGGCGGATAAGAGTGGGGTTTGGCGCTATCGCGAGCTGCTATTGCCGCTGCCGGAGGATCAGATCGTCACACGGCAGGAGGGCAACACGCCACTCTACGCTGTGGGCGCCGCTGAGGCGTCCGGCTGGCGGCGGGTCGGGGCATTCGCCGGGCTGGAGACGCTCTACTTGAAGCACGAGGGGCAGAATCCAACGGGCAGCTTCAAGGATCGCGGCATGACCGCCGGTATGAGCGTGGCGCGCAGCCTGGGGGCGCGGGCGGTGGCTTGCGCTTCGACGGGCAATACGTCGGCGTCGCTGGCGGCGTATGCCGCGCAGGCCGGGCTGCCGGCGCTGGTATTCTTGCCGACGGGCAAGGTGGCGGGCGGTAAGCTGGCGCAGAGCTATGCCTATGGGGCGCGCACGGTGGAGGTGCCCGGCGACTTCGACGATGCGATGCGGCAGGTGGAGCAGGTGGCCGACGAGCTGGGCATTTATCTGCTGAACTCGATCAACCCCTACCGGGTGGCGGGGCAGCGGGCTATCGGCTATGAACTGCTGCAACAGCTCGATTGGCAAGCGCCCGAGTGGGTGGTGTTGCCGGCAGGCAACCTGGGTAATACGTCGGCGATTGGCGCGGCGCTGCTGCATGCGGCGCGGCTCGGCCTGATCGACCGTGTGCCGCGCATAGGGGCGATTCAGGCGGCGGGGGCGAATGCCTTCGCGCGCAGCTATGCCAGCGGTTGGCGCGAGTTTGCGCCGGTGACTGCGCATACACGCGCCTCGGCGATCAACATTGGGGCGCCGGTGAGCTATGCGCGCGCGCGGGCTGTGATCGAGGCGACCGGAGGTGTCGTCACGGAGGTGAGCGATGAGGAGATCTTCGCGGCCAAGGCGCAGATCGACCGTGCGGGCATCGGCTGCGAACCAGCCTCCGCCGCGTCGGTGGCTGGCGCGCGGCGGCTCGTGGCCGAGGGCGTGATCGCGCCGGACGCGCGTGTGGTAGCGATTTTGACCGGACATGTGTTGAAGGATACAGAGCAGGCGACGGGGCCTATCGATGGGGATGAGCAGCCGTCGCCCGAACTGGATGCGTTGTTGCGAAATATTCGCCGGGTACTTCCTGGCTAGCATGTAGGTGAAATAGCACGAATCGGCGATAGTGTGTCCTGGTGTGACCTTGCGGCACTGGGCGATGAGTGCTATACTGCGCGCGCAGTAGTCCAACGAAATCGAGCAGCATCACATGAGTATGGACGAGCAGGTAGCAGCATACGAAGCAGAGCGAGCAGCGCAGAGCGGGCGCGACATCGCTGTGGAGAATGGGTCGGCAGATCTCAGTGGTCTGGCGCAGAGCGATAGCTTGCGCCTGTATCTACGAGAGATCTCCCGCGTGCCCCTTCTCTCCGCGCAGGATGAGCTTGCGCTGGCACGTCGGGTTGAGCGGGCAGATCGCCAAGCTCGCAACCACTTGATCGAGGCGAATTTGCGCCTCGTCGTGGCAATAGCGAAGAAATACGTGGGGCAGGGCTTGCCGCTCGAAGACCTCGTTGGTGAAGGCAACATTGGCTTAATCCGCGCCGTTGCCAAGTTCGATCCAAGCAAGGGCTTCCGCTTCTCCACATATGCGACGTGGTGGATTAAGCAGGCGATCACACGGTCGATCCTCGAAGGCACTCGCGCTGTGCGTCTTCCGGTTTACATCATGGAAGAGGTGATGCGGGTCAAGCGCACGACACGCCAGCTGTATCAGGAGCTTGGCCGCGAGCCAACATCGGCCCAGATTGGTGAGCGCCTGGGAATCACCGGCGACCGTGTCAACGAGTTGCTGATCTGGGCTGAGAAGGTATTCTCGCTGGATGCGCCGCTCTCGGAGGAAGAGGAGAATTCGCTCGGCGATATCATCGAGGACGCGCAGACCCAGGGACCGGCGGACAGCACCGATCGCGCGATGTTGCGTGAGGAAGTGCGCCGCGTGCTCAGCAATCTCACGCCCCGTGAGCGCCAGGTGATCGCTCTGCGCTTCGGCCTGGTGGACGACCACGATCATACGCTGGAAGAAGTCGGCAAGAAGCTGAAGGTGACACGCGAGCGCGTGCGCCAGATCGAGGAGCGGGCCATCCGCAAGCTGCGCCACCCGCAGTCGAGCCGTGTGCTCAAAGAATACCTCGACTAATCCGACTGCACGCACTCGGGGCTGCCCGAACGGAGCGGATCGCACATGGCCGACGGAGAGACTGAGCCGCCACACATCACTGATGAGCCGCCGCGTCCACTTGCCCATCTTGGCGCGGTGGGCTTCATCGGCGCGGGGGCCGTCGGCTCGACCCTGGCCCGGCTGCTCGCCGCACGTGGCGCGGATATCAGGATGGTCTCCGCGCGGCATCTTGCGCACGTTGGGCTGCTCACACGCGCCCTCCCCGGTCATACGCAGGTAGGCTCACCTGAGGATGTCGTGGCCAACTGCGATCTCGTCTTCCTCGCCGTTCCTGACGATGCGATTACGCCACTGGCGGAGTCGCTGCCGTGGCGCGCCGGGCAGGGTGTGGTGCACCTGAGCGGGGCGCGTCCCGCTGGCGCGCTTGCCGCCTGTGTGGCTCGCGGCGCGCATCCCGCCGCGCTGCATCCGCTGATGACGTTTCCCCGCTATCCTATTGATGCGCCGATTGCGCCGATTGCGCCGATCCTGGAGCGTGTACGCGGCTGCACGTGGGCGTTGGAGGCTGAGGAT
>DASVOW010000012.1:0-12575 GCA_036383155.1 Ktedonobacterales bacterium | reverse complement strand
ATCTCGGCAGGGTCCATTTCTTCGAGGGTGAGTGGGGTGTCTGGTGCAGCGATCTTGAGGGTCTCGCAGAGTACGTAGACTGGTACGCTGGCGGCGTGGGCAGCGAGCGCCAGCGTGTGGGAGCCGATTTTGTTGACGACGCTGCCATCGGCGCGGATGCTGTCTGCTCCAAAGACGACGGTGTCGGCGTCGACGATGAAGAGCGCATAGGCGGCGTCGGGAACGAGTGTTACGCGCCAGCCAGCCTTGGCGAGGGCCTCTGCAGCAGGTATACCTTCGCCGCCTGGACGCGACTCGCTCACGATGATGTGGCGCGGCTGTCCGTGGGCATCTATTGGGTCCATTTGGGCGAGGCGGACTAACGTATCCTCGACGGTGCCGGAACGACTGTGTGTGAAGAGGCGGCCACTCAGCAGTGGGCGGGCGGCGGTAAGGATGGCGTCCGCGGCGTCGTGCCAGAGCGAGAGCAGGCGTACGGCCTCGTCGTGTATACGCGCCATGCGCGCTTGAGGGTCAGGGGTTGGCGCGGCGGATGGTGCGCCTGCCCACCAGATGCGCGCCGCAGTGTTAGCGAGCGCTGCCATGCTTGGCCTGGCATCCGCGAAGGTACGCGCCGCCTGATGGATGCGCTGTAGTTGTTGCTCGGCTGGCTCGCTGGCTCGCTCGGCGTGGCTGGCGTCGGCGAGCGCCTGTGCGACCTGGTGGGCAAGCCAGCTTGCTCCATGGTCGCGGTCACGTTTCACCAACTCGATGGCATCAGCCAGAGGAGCAGGGAGCGGATTCGATGCGTCAGGCTGACCCACGGCTGGATTCCTGTGGCGGATACACGGCAGCTAGCGCCTCGGCTAGCTTCGGGACGGTCTCGTAGCTGACGATGTCGGCGGGAGAGACCCAGCGATGCTCAGTGGCCTCCCAGTCGGTGCGAATCTTGGCCGGGTCGTCGAGGGCGAAGAGGAAAGGGTGGACGACCCATGACAGGCCGGACTGGGCATCGTCTACAGAAATCGGTTCGCCCGCTCGTAGCAATGTCACGTCGCTGCGCTCCAGGCCAGTCTCCTCGCGCAGCTCGGTGTATGCCTGCTCCTGTGGGGTGACGCCTGGCTCGACGTAGCCACTGATGCCTGCCCAGGCGCCACGGTACGTGCGGACACGCGGGCTCCGGCGCACGAGCAGTATCTCGTCTCGACCAGCATCGCGGCGTAGCAGGAAGTTGGTTACGACGTGGGTGGGTTTCTGCGTGTTGGATTCATCCATTGCCGGCCTCCTAGCAGAGTGCTAGAGTGAATCGGTATTTCCATTACTGCGCGGGGCGGCCACGCCGACATGGGCGAATTGTACCATATCTGCCCCGCAAGCATGCTGAGGGTAAAAAGGAGCATTGGGTGGATCTCGACCTTGCCGCACTCCAGCAAGCATGGCCCTTACCTGAGCCGTGGCGACTTGAGCCTTTGACATCTGGGACGAATAATGAGGTGCTGCTGGTGGAGACGCCTGCTGGTCGCTACGTCTTGCGCGTCTATGGTAATCATGCCGACTTGGAGCGGCTGCGTTTCGAGCATGCTGTCCTCATGCACCTGGACGGAGCGCGGCTCCCGTTTGCCGTGCCTGTTCCGGTACGTACGGCGGCGGGCGAACTGTATGCGCGAGTAACGACGCGAAATGGCGAGCGGCTGGCGACGCTGACGGCATATATACCAGGGGAACACCCACGAATGGGCGATGTCGACCAGGCGCGAGCGGGTGGGGAGGCACTTGGCATGCTCGACGTGGCGCTGGCGAACCTGACGTCGCTCCCCGCCTCGGCAGGGGTGACCTGGCGCAGCCGTGGAGATCTGGCCCACAGCCACCCGCTCGTTCCCGATCTGCCGTCAGCTTTTGAGGGTCTGCCGGTGGCGGAGGATGCACGAAAACGACTCGTAGACGGCTACGAGCGTGTCATGGCGCGGATGCCCATGCTCCATGAAGTGCTGCCTCGGCAGATCGTACACGAAGACGGTGACATGTCGAACATGCTGCTGGCGGGGTCGCGTGTCACAGGTGTGCTGGATTTTGAGTTTTGCGGGCGCGATGTGCGCGCGATTGACCTGACCGTGGCCCTAATCTGGTGGGTGCTGGCCTACTCAGATGCCGGTGACGAGTGGCCGATCATGCGCGCCCTCACCACGGGCTATGCACGTCATGTCATTCTGACAGCGGACGAGATCGCAGCTCTGCCGGTGCTCATTCACTATCGCGCGTATACGTCGCTCGTCCACCGACTGGGACGCTATCGCCAGGGACTCAGCCCGCTGAAGTCAGTACTGGAACGGGCAAACGCAGCACTGGAGCGGGCAGATTGGCTACATGCGAACGGCCAGCAATTGGTGGAGACTGTGCGGCGAGCATTCCAGGGGAAGCCGGGTGCGTAGCCACATGGACAACCAGGTCACTCGCCGTATGGAGTGATGATGTGGCTCTGTAAGAGCTTATGGGCCAGGATCATGTAGTAGAGATAGCCTCGCCACGGTCCGAGCCGTTCGAGGAGCGGGGCAAGGGTGGCTTCAACGCTCTCGGCGGGCAGATCATAGAGCGAGCGCAGGCCGCGCGCCGCGCCGGAGTCGCCGGGGGGAAAGAAGCTGAGGCGACGGAAGCCACGTAGGAGGATGAGCTGTGCGCTCCAGACACCGATACCGGGCAGTTGGATGAGCATGGCGACGGCGTCCACATCATTCAGTGCCTCGATCTCGTCCTCTGAGATCGCGCTGTCAGTGATCTGCGCCGCCAGGTGTTGGAGCGTGCGTATCTTGGCCTGGCTCAGGCCGCAGCCGCGCAACTCATCATAGCTTGCGTCACGTATCGATTCGGGCGACGGGAAGCCATAGTAGATGTGGTCGTCATGCTCGATGCGGTGGCCGAAGCGCGCGATCAGCCGGTTGAGCATCGACGTTCCCGCATCGACGCTCACCTGTTGGAATGGCACAATACAAACAAACGTGTGCCAGAGTGTGTCGAATCGTGGGGGCTTCATGCCAGCGATCTGGCGGGCGAGCTGTGACAGGCGCGTATCGAAAGCGAGGGCAGCGCGGAGCGGCGCCATATCAACATCGAGGCCGAGCATGCGCTTTACTACAGAAGCGACGGCGTCCAGCTCAGCCGGACTGAGCGGCGCGTCGAGCGCGTGAATCGCGACGCAGTCTGAGGCGGTCTGCCGCACGCCGATCAGATGCTCGCGATCGTCAACACTCACGATGCGGCGATACTCGCCGTCGACCATCGCTTCGGCCAGTTGATTTGGCCTACGACGCAATGCAGCGATAGTCTGCTGAAGGTCGAACGGTGGGATGGCTGGGATTTGTAATTGCTCTACCGGCCCTTGGCGCATGAAATGCTCGGTCATGCTTCTCCAATACTGTTGCTCTTTGTGTCGCCACGGTTATGAGGATATCGATCCGAAGGCGCTCTCATGCCCATAACACGATTTGGACGGTGATGGTTGCACGTATACTGCGACTTGCGCTTCTCCACGACCATCATACGATGTTGTGCCTAGTGGGAGTACTAGCATAAGTTGGCATCTCACCACGCATTTGCTATGCTGTGACAGCTGGAGCTGAGAGGGTTGGCCAGGTATTTTGAGGGGCCAACTTGCATTGAACATCCATTTTCGTGATCATTGAAGTCCCACATGGTTAGGGTATCAACACAGGCAAGCGGAATCCGGCCGTAGGCACTCATCCTCATTTGGTTGCAATCAGCTCGCATGTACATACAGGAGGCAGCTTATCACGTAATCGCTGGAAACGTGTGCAAGAACAAGTTGAAGTTGATGACGGTAGATACAATAATGCCCAAAGCAGCCAAAGCAAATAGAGCATGGTTTGTAGGCTCTCTCGACTCCATATGCCGCTCCAGACATGTGTGGTACGTCTATGCCATGGAGTCACTGCCGAAACAGTATAGCACGTGACCAAAAGCTGTTATCACATACCGCGTGCCTGGCTGGCTAGTGTCGTGTGCTGAGAGCCTGGTAGATATCGAGGTGGGCGCGAGCGGAATGCTCCCAGCTAAACGCCTTTACGCGCTCAAGCCCACGTAGGATGAGTGTTTCACGCAGAGCAGTGTCGCGTGTGAGACGCAGGAGTGCTGCGGCGAGGCCGTCTATGTCGTAGGGATCGACGGTGAGGGCGGCACCGCCTGCGATCTCAGGCAGCGAACCACCTGTGCTGCATACGACAGGTGTGCCGCTTGCCATTGCTTCAGCCACAGGGATGCCAAAACCCTCGGAAATGGAGGGCATCGCCAGTACGTCGGCGACTTTATAGAGCAGCGGTAGTTCGGCATCAGATACGTAGTCAAGGAACTTGACACGCTCGCCGAGCTGCAGTTTCTCGACTGCCTCGAAGACGCCGTCGTAGAGCCAGCCCTTGCGCCCCGCGATTACGAGCATCATAGGACCATCGGGCTCGTGCATCGCCTGGGCGAAGGCGGCGATGAGACGCTCGTAGTTTTTGCGTGGCTCGATCGTGCTGACGGCAAGGATGCTCGGGCGCTCGATGCCATACTTGGCTCGCAGGGTTTCGATAGCCGCCTCGTCGCGATCCGGCGTGAAGCGAGGTTCAAGACCAGGGTAGATTACGCTGATCTTCTCGGCTGGGATGGCTAGCTGCTTTGTGAGGTCGTTGGCGGTGGCCTGCGAGACGGTGATAATCCGGTCGGCGGCACGTGCGGCGCGTGGAACGACGACGGAGAGATAGGCGGCGAGGCTCGGCATCGCGCATTCTGGGTTGGTCAGGAAGGCGATGTCGTGGATGGTGACGACGCTGCGCGCTCGCAGCACCGGTGGCAAGACGAAGTCGGGTCCGTGGAACACATCGACCGGCCCAGTGAAGAGCTCTACCGGTATGGGGAGGCGGAGGCGGTGCCAGAGAATGGTCATGTAGCGATTGCTGATGTTGTAGACACGAGAATGGAAGTTTGGCGCTGTGGGGAAGTCGCGGCCAGGAATGGGGCGCTCGGCAGAGAACAGGGTGAAGCGGTCGTCGGTATCCAGGCGGGCAAGGGCGGCGACAAGGTTGCGAGTGTAGCGCCCAATGCCTGCACCTTGTGTTATCGCAGCTGTGAAGTCGATGCCAATACGCATCTCTTCTTGTCCCTTTCAGTTATCGAAATCGGGCCGGCCGGTGTATGATACACACTGCGTATAATTGCATTGAGTGAGGGCACGCTGAAGCACGGCGCACGGAGCCGAGCATATGCCGAGTATAGCATGTTGTGGTGCGCATCCGTGTCAGGACGTGACTCCTGATAGGTGATGGCACTTTGCGTGGTGGAACGGACGTGGTAGACTGGGCCCGTGGCCGCTCGATGGGCAACGACATGCCCGGTACATATCGGGAACGTTGCGCGGTGGACAGTGGACAGTGACGGCGCAACCGGGGGAGAGGGCAAGCGATGGCGGTGAGTGTCGGTGGGTTGGATCAGCGCCAGATGGAGCGGCTGCGTGTCGAGTTGGTGGAATCGATAGCTGCGACTTTGGCCTATCCTTCATTCTTCGACTTCCAGAAGGGACAGGCTGTCGCCAGGCCGGTTGACCGCGCAAAGCAGGAAGAGATCGAACAGTTCATGGCGTCGGTCAATTTCGCGTCGCTGGATCGTGTCGATATCACCTCGCTGGAGGTTCGGCGCTTCCTGGAGCAACTGCTTTTGCGCTACCTTGAGGTGAATCCGTTGCTCCAGGGCTTGCGCGTCAGGCGCCGCCTGCCGGAGCTACGCGCAAGGGTATCCCGAGTTGTGGCTGAGGTCCAGCGGGGGCTGGTAGCGCACGTCGAGGGGCGCGCACCGGCATTTGGGACGCGGCGGCAGCGCATGTCATGGGCAGGCAGCATCGGCGCCGCAAGGGATGACCGGGACGATGAGGAGCACAACACGCGAGTGCTGGAGGCGACGCTGGTGCGTCGCGAGGCTGATGGACCTGCGCCACATGCACCGGTGGCGGCTGCGCCTTCCCTTGCATCATCGTATCCGCCGCCACCCGTCTCCTACGAGCAGGCGCCATATGTGCCCTATCAGTCGCCTTCGCCGCAGTCGTTCAGCCCTGCTATGAGTCAGCCAGCCGCGCAATATGGTGAGTCGTGGGCAGGAGTGCCGTTCGACCTGACGGTGCCCGTTCCCGCGCAATCAGCGTCGGCGTATGAGGCGACCATTGAAGCGTCGCCGTTTGCGGCGCTGGCGTCCGGCGTGCAATCGGAGGTCTACGATCAGGGTGGCATCAGCGAGCGTGATACCAACGAGATGCCTGCCGTGCAGGTCAACGGGGGGATGAGCCACCCGGCGTCAGTGGGTAGCAGTGGCGTCCAGCCGCGCGAGCTACCGCAGGACCTCTATGAGCTCTACGGCGAGTATCTGCGCGATATGCATCCGGAATCCGAGGTGAAGGAGCCTAGTCTGCCTCCTGCTGCGCCGACAGGCTTCTCGCCGTTTGCACCGAGCGTGAATGGTGGTGGTGGGAATGCAAGCCCTGTTAGCGCTGCGAGCCACGTGAGTGCGCCACCACCGCCTATGCAGAGTTATCAGATTCCAGCGATGGCGGTGCCGCAGCAGGCGCTCGATCCGGCGACGGCGCGCAGCGATAAGCTGATCTTCTGGCAGTTGCGCTACCAACTCGAAGCATATGTCCGCCGGGCAGCACGCAGCTACGGTGTTCAGACGGAGAGCGGCGATCCATCAGGCGTGCTGGATGCGCTGCGCCGCTCTGGATTCGTGGACGAGGCGGATCTGCGCATCGCCGAGGGCATCCTGGCGCTGACGGATCGGGTGACGGCGGGCGCGACCGCGACCACCGAGGATTACCGCCAGGCGCTGATGCTCTACCTCCTCTATCACCGCAGCCACCTTAACGCATAGAAGTTCTGGCAGAGCGTAGGCTAGCTCTGCGGCAGGCTGTAGACCTGCATGTCGCTGAAGCCCACTGGGCCTTTGTCGGCGCAGATCCCTACCCATCCAGTGGTGAAGGTGGTGTCTGTTACGCTGGCGAGCATGTGGTTATTGATGTACAGCTGGATCGTGTTGGCTTTGTAGTAGACGCCAAGAGCAAAGCTGTCAGCGAGTGTGGCGGGTATACTGCCAGAGCCGTTCGGAACGCTGTTTGGTTTCCCGCTCGCATCGATGGTGTAGAGCGCGTACCGGTTGGTGTCGGTGTAGACGCCGAAATAGTAGCCAGCAATGTGGTTTGTGCCAGGTGTGCCTGGGGTGGAGTCGCCTTTGCCCTGACGGAATGCCAGGACGACATTACTCGATCCGACTGGACTCTGTGGTGCCGCTATGACTGTCACGTATGCGTCTGGGATCGGGTTGTCCTGAGCGTTGAGGCAGGCGAGCTGACCCGACACTTTGGGCGTGAGAAGCAGATGATTCTTGTCCGTATCACAGTCTATTTTCGTCGCATCTGATGCGGTCCACGAGACGCCATCAGACTGGCACTCGGGAATGTGCGATGAGATGATGCGCGGGCCGACCTGGATAGGTGGTTGCGGTGCGCAGGTGATGTTGCTGCTGATGCCTTGGGGGGTTCCGCAGGTGGGGATGGGCGAGACGGATATAGTTGATGCCGGTTGTGTGGCTGTGCTGGTTGGCTTGGGTACGGTTGTATTGGTCGGCTGTATGTTGCCTTGTCCGCGGAGGCCGGGGATGCCTGGGAAGGCACCGAGTCCGGCGGCGACTGCTACGAGCAGCACGAGGGCGGCAAGGATCGCGGCGGGGATGCGCCACGGGCTACGCTGACGGCGCTGGCGTTGATCGGCAGGAGTTGGGGTTGGCTGTGGCGGCCATTGTGGAGCGGGTTGACCCGGAGCGCGCTGCTCAGGGATGATGGGCAGCGGTGGCGGCACAATGACCGGCGCGGCAGCGGCAACGGTCGAGACATCGGCGACGGCCGTGTCTCCCTGCTGGGCGGTCTGAGGAGCGGCGGCGGCGCGTAGCGCAGAGGCGAAGTCGGCGACGGTGGGGTAACGCTGCGATGGGTCTTTGGCGAGGGCGCGATTGACGACGGCTTCGACGGCGGGCGGCACGGCGGGATTGAGCAGGTGGAGGGACGGCGGCTGCTCGAACATATGCGCGCGAGTCAGCGCCGCGAGGTCGCCTTCGAAGGGTGTGCGCCCGGCGAGGAGTAGGAATGCCATGACGCCAAGGGCGTATTGATCGCTGGCGGGCGAGAACTTGGCGCTGAACTGCTCCGGCGCCATGTAGGCGAAAGTGCCGGTGACCTGAGTGCGCTGTGAGGTGGTTTCCAGGCTGCGCGCGACGCCGAAATCGGCGAGCAGCAGATGCCAATGTCCGTCCTTCTCGATGCGGACGAGGACGTTGCCGGGCTTGACATCGCGGTGGACGACGCCGTGATCATGCGTGTATTGCAGGGCAGAGGCGATCTGGCCAATGAAGTCTATCGCGCGCGCGAGAGGAAGTGGGAGTTCGAGCTGCTGCCTGGCGTTGCCTCGGATGGCGTCGGTGAGCGAGCCTTCGGGGGCGTATTCCATGACGAGGTAGAGATAAGTACCTTCGACGCCGCTATCGTGGACGGGGAGGATGTTTGGGTGGGAGAGCTGGCCGAGCAGTGCGGCCTCACGCTCGAAGCGCAGGGCGATGTCGTCAACGACCTCTTTGTGGAAGGAGGCGTCTTCGGGGCTGACGACCTTGACGGCGACGTGCCGATTACCGACGCGGCGCTGCTCGGCAAGGTAGACTTCCCCCATGCCGCCCGCGCCGATCTTGCGGATCAACTTGCATCCGCCGATCTCACGTCCCTCCAGGTTCATCACTTTGCTCCTCCGAATGCTGGGCTCGCTTCGTCCAGCCCACCGATATCGAATATGTGCCGTGGGTGGGATGCCTGTGCCATATTGGGCGGCATCTTTCACATACGCTTACTGCTCTCTGACTCTGGCATGTGGAGTATAGCAGAGTGAAGGCGTTCGGGGAACTGGTGTTTTAAGCGTCCATGTTTTCAGGGCTTGGCAATGTAGATTGCGGCCCATTCGGATTGACCGATCCAGGGGCGATACGTGGTGGGATGGTGTAGCACGTTGGGGCGCACTTCCCAGGATGCGCGCTCTTATGAGGAGATACGCCGACTTGTGGCTTTTACTCACAAGCGGGCGTATCTGCATCTGAGCGATGATGGATGGCGGCGTGTCATGCGGTGCGGCGTGTCTTGCGGCGCGGCTCGACGGTGGCTGGCTCGCCCCAGAGGTCAGCCTGGGCCGGCTCGGGCTGCGGGCGGGTCTTTGCCGGGGATGTTGCCGCTTTTCTTGCCGGAGTTGTCGTTTTCGATAGGGCGGGATGGGTGCCTACGACTGAGCGCGCTGGCTCCTCCTGGGCGCTGCGCCGCGACGTGCCCCGGCCAGGACGTGGCACGGATGGTATCGAGGTGGGCGTTGTCGGGCTGGCCGGTAGTGGACTTGCAGCTTTTGCTGGCTGCTCCGCAGGTGTAGACGGCTTTGCCGATGTTGCCGATTTTGTTGCCGGAATCTTTGCCGGAATCTTTGCCGGAATCTTTGCCGATTGCGTTGCCGGAGGCGGCGCGTGGGTTTTGGTGTTTGGTGTGGCGGCGGGTACGGGCTTTGCCGTTTTTGCCGCTTTTTTTGTTTCAGAGTTAGGCGCGGGGTTCGTGGTCGGACGGCGGCTCTTTGGGGAGGCTGTCTCAGTGGTTGCCGTTTTTGCCGCTCGTGCGGATTTTGTCGTGGCGGTTTTGACGGCAGGGCCCGGCTCTACGGCAGCAGGACGACTCGATATTGCCGGTGCCTTTGTCGATTTTGTTGCCGATTTCTTTGCCGGAATCGTTGCCGGCGTTGCAGCAGGTGCGATTGCCGTTTTTGCCGGCGCTTTGGCTTTGATCGAGCGCGGCGCATCAATGGTGGAGGGTGACTCCGCCTTTGTTGATTTTGCAGGCAGTCTTGTTTTTGGCGCCGGTGAGTGGGTTTCAGCGGCTGGCGCTGCTGCAGTGGACGCGGGTTTTGCCGTTTTTGCCGCTTTTTTTGTTTTTGTTGTGGCGGCTTGAGTGGCAGGCGCAGCCGCTGCGGGAGTGGAGTGGCTCGATGTTGCCGCTGGCTGAGCCGTCTTTTTCGTTTGCGTCTTCGCGTCCATGGCTGGGGTAGAGGTGGGTGAGGTTATTGCCGTTTTCGTTGCCGTTTTTTGCGGCTGTCGCGTTTTGCGTGGAGACGCTGAGTCGGCGGGTGCGGGTGTCACCGACTGCGTTGTCGGTGGTGTTGCCGCGTTTGCGGGCGTCTCCGGTTTGAGGGTGGAGGCCTTCGTGCGTTTGCTGTTCTTGCCGGAAATGTTGCCGGAATCGTTGCCGGAGCTGTTGTTGGGCGTGTTGCCGGAGATATTGTTGGAGCCGTTGCCGGCGGTGTTGCCGATGAGCGGGCGGTTGAAACCGCGCCTGGGGGCTCCGCTGCGCTGCGCCACGAAGTCCGCCTGCGCGGACTGAGGTGCGGCGAGGCTGTTTTCGGTGGCGGGCTGAGTGGCAAGGGTAGAGTGGTTGGCGGAATTCTTGCCGGAAATGTTGCCGGAGTTGCCGGAGTTGCCGGGGGCATTGCCGGACGGATGGACCTCTTCCCCTAGTCCTTCTCCGGTGCGAGGAAGAGTGGCACGGCGGGTGCCGTGGGACGTGTTGGCGGGCTTTGTCGTGGCACCTTTGCTGCGCTGGCGAGTGGCTGGAATCTTGGGTTGGAGGTCGTCGTCATCGTCGTCGCGAAAGATGGAGGCACGCTTGAGCGGCTCGCCCTCGGCGACGCCTACAAAAAAGTAGTTGGGGCGGAGGCCGGTGTCCGGGATTAACGCGAGGGTGATGGGTGGGAGATTGGCGGCGGCTTTGCGCGAGCCGCGGCGGGCGCTCACCCGTTTGGGTGTCGCATCCGAGGCGATTTCGCTGGGTGTCGCGGCGGGCGCCTGCGACGGATTGAGCTGGCAGGTGGTTGGCTCGTAGCCGACGCGCTCGCGGTAGCGCTGAGCGGCCTCCGCGAGCTTGAGCGCGAGGGGCCGGTGCGCGTCGTCGTCGTACCAGAGCAGTCCTGATGCTATCATGATGGTGTCCTGTCGATGTCGTTTTATATGATGCGGAGTCGCGGCGCGTGGCTATACGGCACACGCCCGGCGCTCTTTGGGCGGAAAACGGGCGAATGGAGTGTGAAATCCCTGCGTACACCAACGATCACAGCGCATCCGTGAGATATAGGATGGGTACTTCAGATGTATCTGGGGTCCCTGGATAGAAATTCTGTTCCTCTAAGTGTAAAACGGAAACAGTGCGGCGTCAAGGCTGAAACGCGGATTGTGGCAGGGTTTAGGCATTCATATGGGTGGTCGAAACGGCCCAGACAATCGTGAAGAAGGTGACGCAGGTCCCTTGTTCGGTCATCGGCTTTAAGGCCGCTGACGGGAATCCATGGTGGTATTGCATCGCGTCCAGTCCATGGAGTACTGTGATTCGTATGCGACACCGGCGGTTTACCACGGGCGCTCTCATTATGTCCGAAACCGGGCGGGGGACATGCTACAAATTACGGGGTGACCCTACTGCGCAGGGCGCACTGCCACGGCGACGAGGAACAGGACGACTCCGACTGCCAGGAACATGACCCCGCGCATGATGCCGGTGCCATCGATGAGGTGACGGGGCACCCCGTTCTCCACGGAGCGGACGGCAAAGGCCGAGAGGAGCACCCAGACGAAGCCGAGGACTCCCGCGACCATGGCGAGGACCAAGAGCACGCGCGTCGCCATCGTGTCACCTCCTATCCGCAGGGATTCTACCACACGAATCACCTAGCCGACGTTGTTGGCGTAGACGTAGTTAGCGTACATGTCCACGTAGGTCCGCATGTATTGGGTGCGGTTCTGGCCGGTCCAGTTGTTGTACGTGTTGATGTTTGCGGATGCCAACCACGCCAGACACATTGGGGGTAGAGGTGACATGAAAATGCCGGCCAGCGATATTGGCGCCGGCCGGCCAAGGGCATAGGGAGATAGGTGCCTGCTGGGCAGATCCCTATGCCCGTGCGTTTCTAGTGAATTTTGACAATGGTGTAGATCTGGGTGCCACCGGGGGTGACCACCTCGACCTTATCGCCCTCGCCGTGGCCGAGCAAGGCGCGCCCGACGGGGGACTGGTCGGAGAGCTTATTGGTGGACGAGTTGGCCTCGACGGTGCTGACGAGCGTGAACGTCTTGGGGCCGCGCGGCGTCTCGACATCGACGGTGCGGCCAAGACGGACGGTGCGGTGGCCGTCGGTCTCGTCAGGCATCTTGATGAGCTCGGCGTTGTCGACGATGCGCTGGAGCTCTTGAATCTCGCCTTCGAGCATGGCCTGGAGATTCTTGGCATCTTCGTAGGCGCTGCTCTCGCTGATATCGCCGGCTTCCTTCGCCTCATGGATGTAATCGGCAACCTGCTGGCGACGCTCGGTGATGAGGTAGTGAAGGCGGGCCTTCTTCTCCTCCAACCCCTCGGCGGTCATCGGGATTTTCTCTTTTTCGCCCGCGCGTGCGCCATGCTGTCCGCTGACTGCATTTGTCGCCATATACAATACTCCTCGTTAGATACG
>DASVOW010000011.1:0-3769 GCA_036383155.1 Ktedonobacterales bacterium | reverse complement strand
GCGTAATCGCCGCAATCACATCGTCAAATGAACGCGGAGACCCATGATAACAGAGGACAGATCTGCCCTCATCCAGAGGAAGCTCAAAGACCGGCGAAAACGACCGAACATACTCGCGATCGTCGGATGTCAGTTGTGCCGCACACCACGACGTAATAGCCCGTAGCACCTCGCTATCCGACGTCTTTTCCCCCGGCTTAGCCAGTAGCCACGCATCCGTATTGCCAAGGATCACTGGACACTCCAGTTCGCGTAATCGCTCGACAACCTCATGCGGCTGCGGCCCCAGAGCCGCCACATCCCCCAGGCAAATCATCTGGTCAACCCGCTCCTGCGCCACCTCCCGCAGGACCGTTTCTAGCGCGACCAGATTTCCATGTATATCTGCCAGGAATGCTATACGCATTCGCCCCCCTCCGCGACAATTCGCAACACATACTCACGAGGAACACAGCCATCAAAACCCCGCCGGCGATCGCAGCTTCTGCCTAAGTTATCCGCCAGCCACAAGCTATAACTATAGCATCTTGTGTGTCTGTCGTACGCTTCTATCAGCGCAATCCTTGTGGAAGTCTGATCCTAATTTCAACCCGCTTTCCTGATACATATGTGCCACTGGAGGAGATTGGATGCCGCACGATGCATGACGAACACGACCAGTCCGCCCAAGACTCGACAACTACACCCAGCCAGCCCTACATCGGCTCTGCCGACCCAGGCGAAGCCGAGCGCCTCGCTGCTCAGGAAGCCGGCGCGCTCGACGAGCTGCGCGCCGCGCTTGCCCTCCACACTCCCGTTCCATATACGCGTGTGCTCGAATTGGGCTGTGGCTCCGGCGTCTTCACACAAGCCCTGCTCACCGCCCTCCCCGATGCCACCATCACCGCCACCGACCGCGACGAGACGCTGCTCTCCTCCGCCCGCGAGCGTCTCGCCGCCGACGTTCAGCGTGGGCGCGTGACCTTCGCTCGCGCGGACGTCGTAAATCTGCCCTACCCCGCCCGCAGCTTCGATCTCGTCGCCTGCCGCTGTCTGCTCATGCACCAGCCCGACCCCCTGCTCGTCGTCGCGGAGATGTATCGCATGGCCTCCGTCGGCGGCCTTGCCCTGGCCATCGAGCCCGACTGGGGCGCTCGTGCCCTCTACCCCGACGGCGAGGCGCTGGCCGAGTTGCTCGATCTCGCGCGCCTCGCCCGCCCCTTCGGCTTCCCCGATCTGCTACTCGGACGCAAGCTCTATGCGCTCCTACGCGCCGCCGGCTTCGTCCAGATTCACCTGCGTGCCACCGCCTTCAGCGAAACGGCCGGCGACCGCGCTTTCCAGCAGGCGCTCGCGCCGCGAGATGCCGTCGCGATGCCCACCGGCCCGGCGCGTCTGCTCGCCCAGGGCCGCGCGCTCATCCGTAGCGCCGGGCTAGTCGATGATGCCGCCATAGACGCCCTCATCGCCCGGCTCGATGCCATCCACCACCACCCCGAATATTGTTCCGCTGGCCTCGACCTCACCGCCGTCGCCGTAAAACCCGCCGTGAGCATACCCCTCGGTGAGCGCTACCGCTAAACCCTTGCATAGGCGGCCAGCGTTGCCGCACGGTATACTGGGGTATCAGGTACATTGAATGCGATACATCAAGGGAGTGCTCTACGATGACCACAGCGCGTGAGGCTCCGATCCTCGTGCGGGCGGCGACCGCAGCCGACCGTTCGACCGCGATGGCCTTCATCTCACCCGCGACTGCGCGTGGCCGTGCCAGCCTGGTGCTATTACGGGCTGGCCAGGGATTACTCTGGGTGGCGGTCGAGCGCGACCAGGAGGAGCATCACGAAACCGGCAACGACGAGAAGCTGGTTGGCCTGCTGCTCGCTACCGTCCAGATCGACTCCGATACCGAAACTCCCACCGGCTACATCCACGAGTTGTTGGTGCATCCCGCCTATCGCCGGCGTGGCGTCGCCATGCACCTGCTTGACGCCGCCGAGCGCTTCTTCCTTGAGGAGCAGCGCTTCCCATTAGTCTCGCTTGCCACCTCGCCCGACAACGAAGCCGCGCTGCGCCTCTACCGCAGCCGCGGCTACACCGTCTATCAAGTGCGCCTCTCCAAGCGCCTGCCCGATGCGACCAGCGCGAGCCCCGGAGACGCCGTCTCGTCACCTGCGTCGAGCGAGCAGACGTTCAAGCCATCCTGAAGGAGAAGCAAAATCGATGGATCAGCAACAAAGCTCCGTTTCATTTGATCCCATCGCCGATCGGTATGATGCTACCCGCTACTATCCACCTGATGTCGCCGAGCGCATTGCCACCGGACTGATGCGTCTCGGTGGTCTTGCCATAGGCGCTCACCTCCTGGAGATCGGCATCGGCACGGGCCGCATTGCTCTACCCCTCCTGGCGCAGGGCATCGATGTCACCGGAGTTGACATCTCTCCGCGTATGGTCGAGCGTCTCCAGGCCAAATACACCGCCATGCAAGCAGCCGAGCCCCTCCGCCCCTGGGGTGCGCTTGATGTCGTCATGGCAGATATGTCCGCTCTGCCCTTCTCCGACAGCGCATTCGACGCCGCTATCGCCGTCCACGTCTTCCATCTGGTCTCGTCATGGCGGCGTGCGCTCGACGAGGTACTGCGCGTCGTGAAGGCTGGCGGCTCCTTCATGCTCGGCCAGGATGTGCGCACTCTCGAAGCGCACAATCGCATCCACGACAAGTGGGGGGAGATCGTCGAGCAGCTTGGCTACGTTACCTCTAATGTTGGCGCGCAAGGCTATAATGCTGTGGTCGCTGAGTTGCGCGAGCGCGGCGTGGCGGTGGAGGAGCACGTGCTGGCAACTTGGGAGGAGTGGAAAGTCCCCAGCGAGGCCCTCAGAGACATCGTTGAGCGCGAGTGGTCCCGGACATGGCGCGTGCCCGACGACATCTTCGCCGAGTCCGTGCCCCGCCTCATCGCCTGGGCGCAGGCCGAATATGGCAGCCGGCTCGATATGCCCCAGCGCGGTGAACATGCCTTCAAAGTAGCCCGCGCGATAGTCCCCGTCCATCCCTGACCGCCATACCCGCTCTCACCTTCCATAACACCACCCGAATAGAAAGGCAACGTCACACATGGCAACAGGCACCTTTGGTACAGCTATCAATTGCATCGACGGTCGCGCCCAGGGACCCGTAGCCGACTGGGTCAAAATGAACGGCCACGTCCAATACGTCGATATGATCACCGAGCCAGGGGCCGACAAAGTTCTGGCGCAGGGTTCGCCCTCGCGGATCGAGTCGATCAAGCAAAGTGTGCTAATCTCCGTCAACGCCCACAAATCCGCCATCATCGCCATCGCCGGTCACCACGACTGCGCCGCCAACCCCGTCTCGCAAGACGAGCATTTCGCCCACATCCGCGCCGCCGTGCAGGTCGTCGCGTCCTGGGGCTTGCCCGTGCGTATCGTCGGCCTCTGGGTCAACGAATGGGGCTACATCGAGGTCGTCGAAGCGCGATAAACTCCCTTCCAGGCGACCCCTCTGTTTCCCGCTCTCACCTGGCATAGCGCCTACGATTCCATCACCTTCTTCAGGTTCGCCAGCATCATTCCCCACATCGCTTCAGAATGCTGGCGTTCTTCCTCGCTCGCGTTATTGTCCTGTGAGAGCGACACGCGCGTCTGCCCTTCCATCTCCGACACCTCAACGGTGACAGTGTGGTAATTGTCCGGCGTGTCCGGCTGCCCCGCAAGCGGGCTGAAATGGCTGTACTCGATCAGCCGTTCCGGTTCCAGTCGCAGCAGC
>DASVOW010000010.1:0-3024 GCA_036383155.1 Ktedonobacterales bacterium | reverse complement strand
CGTCGAGAGCGAGCAATCCGGTGAGTTCATAGCAGCGGTGGAGGGGCGTCAGGCAGAGGAGCAGGCTGGCGGCGGTGGGCATCGCTTTCTCGCGTCGGCGGGGTTGATCGCTATTGGGCAGTTGCTCGGCAGCGTTCTTGGCTTCGTGCGGATCACGATCCTCAATGTGCTGTTTCATGGTGCGGCGAGCGGGGCGTTTGCTATCGCGCTGCGGCCGATACAGCAGATCAGCGATCTCGTGATCCAGGGATCGGTGGGCGGGGCGCTCATCCCTACATTCGTCGATTATGGCGACGAGGAGAAGCGCAAGGAGCTGAGCCACGTCTATAGCACGGTGGTCAACCTCGTACTGATCGTAATGGTCGTGGCGTTCTTGGTCGTGTGGGTGGGCGCGCCGTACTTCGTGCCGCTGCTCGTGTCAAGGAAGGATTTTGGGGCAGGGGGAACAGAGCTAACGGTGACGCTGGTGCGCATCATCGGCGTCTCGCTCTTTGGGCTGGGGCTTTTCGCGGCCACCTCGGCGCTGCTCTACGCGCTCAAGCAGGTGGTCTTCCCGGCGTTTGCCACTGGTATTTACCATGTCGCCATCGTGGTGTGCGGCGTGGGAGCGCTGTTTCTGGCGTCGCGCCAGCTTGGCGCAGCCCAGGGGCAGACGCTCGGCGCCCAGGGGCTGGCGGTGGGGGCTGCGCTTGGTGCGGCGTGCGAGTTTCTGATTTTGATTCCAGGGCTGCGACGTGTCGGCGTTGGGTGGCGTCCGGTGCTGGATCTGCGGCATCCAGGGGTGCGGCAGATCTTGCGGCTGTATGTGCCGCTGCTGGCGGGGCTGCTGCTCAGCATCGGGCAGCAGGTGGTCGACACGACGCTGTGGGGCCACTCGCCGGGAGGCGCTGAGGATAACACGACGGCGCTGCTGACGGGAACGACGCTGGTGCAGTTTCCGGTCGGGCTGGTGACGGCGGCGCTTTCGTTTGCCGTGCTGCCGCTGCTGACGGCAGCCGCATCGCGCGACGATCTGGAAGACTTCAAGCGCACACTGGTGCAGGGCATCCGCCTGGGGCTGCTGCTGATGGTGCCGGCGATGGTGGGGCTGATCGCGCTGCGCATGCCGATTCTGACGCTGCTCTTCGAGCATGGGCGCTGTGGCTCAGACTGCACCGCGCGCAATGCGCTGGCGCTGCAAAACTACGCCTACGAGCTACCATTCATCGCGCTTGACCAGTTGCTGATCGCGGCCTTTTATGCGCGGAAGAATACGCTGACGCCGAATATCGTGGGGGCCGTCTCGATTGGCTTCTATCTGTTGGTGGCGCTGCCGTTTGGGCTGACCATCGGCTTGCCCGCGCTGGCATTCGCCGATACCGCGAAGAACACGAGCCATGCGCTGATCCTGTTCGTGCTGCTGACACTGGCGATCGGTAACCTGGGCATGCGCAATCTGCTGGATGGCGTGGGGCGCATCGTGGTGGCATCCGCCGCGATGGGAGTTGTGTGTGTGGTGGCAGTGGCGGTGCTGCCGTCGCAGCTGCCAGAGTTGTTTGGCTTGGCGCATACGCCGGGGCGGGCGCTGACGCTCATCGTGGCGGGGGCGCTTGGCACGGCGGTTTACCTTGGGCTGGTGACGCTGCTACGGGTGGAGGAGGTGCGGCTGATCGGGGGGATCGTGCGCAGCAGGCTCATGGGGCGCAAGTAAGATGCTTTCGGTCGGCGGCGTAGGGGCTCTCGGCCTTAAAAGGCCGGAGCACGGATGTGGCGAGGCTTAGCTTACACTTTAACCAACAGGAAGCGGCCGACAACCAGGATGATTGCCAGCATCAGGGCGAACGGCCGCAGCGTGAGGTGCTTAAGCTTCGATTTTAACCCGCATGAGATAAACTGGAGGCGAGATGGTGGACGGTTAGGGGGATGTCGTTTGCCTGGGTGCTGAGTGCTGCTGCTCGATGAAGCGTTTAATCTCCTCGTGGAGGAGGTGGGTATCGCCCACCCACCACCAGTGATCGTCCCCAGATAGCTCGACATAACGCGCCTGTGGGATATGGCTGGCCAAATAGCGACCTGACTCCACCCGCACACAGCGGTCGCCGCGCCGATGGAGGATCAGCGTGGGAACACGAATCTGGTGAAGGAGTGGACGTACATCCGCGTCGCGTATTCCTTCCAGAATCCCTTGCACCGCACCCGGACTTGCCGCTAACCGTTGGGTTTGCGCCCACCACTGACGCAATCGCTGGTCGTGTGCCCGTGATGGCGCAAAGTACTCCAGATTGATCGGTCCTCCCCACCCTTTCACGAGTTTGTCCATCCAGTGCTGGTATTGTGTTGGCGTCAATCCCCAAGGATACTCCGCACTCCGGACACCTTTGGCCTGTCCGCCGTAGATCACCAGTCCTGCGATGTGCTCTGGATGCTGTGCTGCTAACTGGATGGCGGTCGCTGCACCATCTGAGACAGCGAGGATGACCACGCGTGGCGACCTGGCCGCGTGAATAATCGCCAGAGCATCGCCAATCTGGCGCTCCAGTGATGGCGCCGTTCCAACGCGATCTGAGAGACCGACACCACGTTTGTCATACAAGAGGACGCGAGCCACGGTGCTGAGTTGCTGGAGAAATCCGGCTAAATCAGATTCTTCCCAGAGCTGCTCCAGATGCGAGATAAATCCCCCCACGACGAGCAGATCCACAGCTCCCGCACCAATCGTCTGGTATGCCACAAAGGTCGTTCCACTCCGCGTGTAGTGCGTGTCCGGGCGAACCGTCAGATCGCTGGATCGATCTTTGATGGCTTGGTAGAGGCGTTCCGTCTCGAGATGCGGTGACATCCCCAACTCCTCGGAGAGGAGACGCTTGCAGAGGTCGTATTGGCGTGCGGCGGCTTCAGGTTGCCCTGTCAGGGTGTAGAGGCGGATTAACACACGATGGGCCGGTTCATGATATGGCTCACGACTGAGCCAGCGCCTCGCCATCTCTATCGCATGATCGTAGTCCTGTTGGCGTTCGTAATAGGCAGTCAGCATTGCCAAGATGC
>DASVOW010000009.1:0-10238 GCA_036383155.1 Ktedonobacterales bacterium | reverse complement strand
TCCGTAACACGGTATGGTTCAGCACATACCCCACTCCAGCGGCAAACTCGCGCGAGAAGTGACCGGTCTCCCCAGGCTCCAGGCTGCTGGCCGCTGGCGGTGCCGAGATCGCCGCAGCGGCCAGGAAGCAGAGCACAAATGCTCGCGTCAGGAAGACCCATCGGAAATTCGCGTGCCGCCAGGGGCGCACCCACATATCCACCAACCGCTCTCGCAGTGAGCCCAGACCGACGCTCTCCTCGCGCTTCGCGATGCCCTGGCCGCAACGCTGCGCCAGCGAGTTCTCGTTGATTGCCAGCAGCGGGATGGTCACAAAGACAACTAGCACGCCTGCGGCGATGATGTAGGCGCCACTGCGGCCACTGACAAATCATTCGATCTCCGCATACCGAAAGCACTCGACCACATGATCGTTCACCATGCCTGTCGCCTGCATAAATGCATAGCAGATCGTCGATCCCACAAACGAGCAGCCACGCCGCCGCAGATCCTTGCTCATCGCGTCTGACTCCGCCGTCTGCGCCGGTAGCTCTGCTAGCTCGTGCCAGGCATTGCGTCGCGGACTCCCTCCCACGAAGCGCCACAGATACGCGTCGAAGCTGCCAAACTCCTCGCGAATCGCCAGCACTGCACGCGCATTCTGGATCGCCGCCTCGATCTTGCGCCGGTTCCGCACGATCCCCGCGTTCGCCAGCAGCTCCTCCACCTTGCGCTGATCGTACGCCGCCACCGCCTCAATCTCGAAGTTGTCGAACGCCGCGCGATACGCCTCGCGCTTCCGCAGAATCGTCTCCCAGCTCAGACCGGCCTGCGCCCCCTCGAGCACCAAAAACTCAAACAGCCCGCGGTCGTCATGCAGCGGCACGCCCCACTCCTCATCGTGATAGCGGATCGCCTGATCGCTCACCGCCCAGGCGCAGCGTGGCAGCGCGCCCAGCTCAACCGCCGCATCCCGCATAGCATCAACCATCACTCGCTCCTTACACCCTCATTTAGAACACAATCGTCTTATTCTCATAAACCAGCACGCGGTCTTCGAGATGCAGCCGCACCGCCTCGGCAAGCACGCGCCGCTCCACATCACGCCCCTTGCGCACCAGATCGTCGAGTGTATCGCGATGGTTGCAGTGGATCACGTCCTGAGCGATGATTGGCCCCTCATCCAGCACATCCGTCACATAGTGCGCCGTCGCTCCCACCAGCTTCACCCCCCGCTCAAATGCCCGCGCATACGCATTCGCCCCGCTGAATGCTGGCAGGAAGCTATGGTGAATGTTGATAACCCGGTTGGGATATGCCGCCACGACGAACGGCTCCAGAATTTGCATGTACCGCGCGAGAATCAAAAACTCCGCCCGTTCCCGCAATACATCCAGCATGCGCTGCTGATCCTCGTGGCGCTGCTCCCTGCGCATCGGCATATATTCGAAGGCGATCCCATACTGGGCGGCAATAGGCTCCAGCCCCTGATGATTGCTGACGATGCAGACAATGTCCATCGGTAGCTCGTTGCGCTTCCAGCGCCAGAGCAGATCCACCAGGCAGTGATCCTGCTGTGACACCAGGATCGCGCCGCGCTTGCGACGCCGCGCATCGCGCATCTCCCAACCCATGGCAAAATGCTCAGCGATTGGGCGAAATGCCACTGCGAACTCCGCCAAGCCGAGCGTCAGCCGGTCCGCGGCAATACTGATGCGCATGAAGAACGTGCCATTGTGCAGGCTGGTGGAGTGCTGGTCCGACTGGATGATATTGCCCCCATGCTCAAAGATGCAGCGCGAAACCGCCGCGACAATCCCCGGTTGATCTGGACACGAAATCAACAGCGTGATCGTCTGTGCACCCTCACTATCGAGCGCTCTATCCTTTATCTCTCTGTCACGCGCCGCCACGTTGAGATCTCCATTCTGTCCAGCCACCGCCTGCCCGCTCCCGCCGGCAAGCCGGCGGTGCTACTCGCGCCTCAGAGCACCATCGTTCCAACGGCATCCCACATACCCATCATATCCGGAATCTGCTTCTCGTGAGAAGGACACTAGGTGAAGCGGAAATCCCAGCACCACATCCGCGAATATCCTGAGTGCGCGCCCACCATTTACACGAGTGCATCGAATAGCAACCTTAAGCCATCGCACAATGTCAAAGAATCAGGCACACTACAAAGGACACAACTACCACCAATCAGTTGGGTAGCATCTGACATAATTACGAAGGATTGACATGTGAAGACTTTCAGACAGATCATCATCACCAGCATTGTGCAGTGGCTTCCAGTGGCAGTCCTGGCCGTGCTCATGTGCGGCCTCATCTATGGCGCCGTCCAGCAAAGCTACCGCTCATCGGCGAACGATCCCCAGATTCAGATGGCGCTCGACGCGCGCGACGCACTCGCCAGGGGCACGCCGCCGAGCCAGCTCGTCCCACAAAACACCATCAACATGGCGCAGAGCCTCGCCCCCTACCTCATCATTTACGACACCACAGGCACGCCCGTCGCCTCCTCAGTCAGTCTCAACGGGCAGACACCCACCCCACCATCCGGCGTATTCGACAGCGCCCGCTCACTCCAGATAAACAAGCTCACCTGGATGCCCCAGCCCGGCGTACGCAGCGCTATCGTCGTCGTCCCCTACGACGGCGGCTATGTGCTGGCCGGTCGCTCCCTCACGGTGGTCGAGCAGCGCGAAGATAATCTCGTGCAGATCGTCATAGTGGCCTGTGTAGTCAGCCTCTTGGTCACCTTCGTTGTGGTGCTCGGCGCACAGTGGCTCGCATCGCTTGCCCGTCCCCGCGAAAGCTGATTTTGCAATCAGCCTGGATCGTTGGCGTCTGGCGGGCGTTTAAGCTCGGCCTTGCCCGTGCTCCGGCGTTTCAACGCCGAGGTCGCCTCATCGGAGCAAGCGGCAGCGCAAACCAAAATGTGGACCCCTCTCCCTGCATGCTCTCGACGCCAACCTGCCCGCCATGGCGCTCGACAATCGTCTTGCCGATATACAGCCCCAACCCCAGACCGATACCTGAGCCGTATCGGTGTTCCACACCCGGAGTGCGGTAGAAGCGCTCCCAAATATGCGCCTGCTCCTCTAGTGGCAGGCCCGGTCCCTCGTCGCGCACCTCCACCCGTGCGCGCGCTCCTTCGCGCCGCAGCGCCACAGTCACAGGCTTCTCCTCACTGGAATATTTCAGCGCGTTGGTCAAGTAATTGGTGAGCACCTGCCCAATGCGGTCCGCATCACCCATCACCAGCACATCCACCTCCGGCAGTTCCAGCATGATGCGGCGCTGAGGATGCGCCAGCCGCAGCTCTTCCACGCACTCGCGGACAATCTGCCTCAACTCGATATGTTCGGGCCGCATTTCGAGCTTGCCGGCCTGGATGCGCGAGACGTCAAGCAGATCGCTCACCAGTCGGTCCTGTCGCGTGGCTGCCGCCTCTGCCCGCGCCAGCAGCCCGTGCAGTGCCGCTACCTGCGCCGCGAGTGCTGCATCCCCATCTCCCACCTTCGCCTGGATACGCTCCACCCAGTGTTCCGCGATCTGCACGTTCGCCGAAAAAGTGGTAAGCGGTGTGCGTAACTCATGACTGGCGATCCCCAAAAACTCGTCCATCAATCGGTTCGCCTCGCGTAGCGCCAGCTCATTGGCCTGCGCTTCCGCGCGCTCACGCAGCAAGCGCTCACGCTCGATCACGAGCGCGCCCAATCGTGCCACCGTCCTGGCCAGCCGCAGCTCCTGCTCCGTATAGGAGTGCACCTCTCCCCCAAAGTCCGCGTTGAGGACACCGACGAGATCGCTCCCAACATGCATCGGCGCGAGCAGCAGCGTCTGCAGACGGTGCGGATTGGGCAGCGCGTTGAACGGCGGTCGGGTGTAATCGATCAGCAGCATCTCACCAGCCCGCAGCCTCTGGGCATAATCGGGCGGAAGGCTCTCGCGCAAGTATGCCTCCTTTGGCTCGCCCGCGCGCCACTGTTGCTCCTCCTCTGGCGACATACCCACGGCAGCCAGCGGGCGCAACGGTTCGCCACGCCGATCGATGGCGGCGAGCGCGACGCGCTTGCACCCCAGCACGAGCAACGCCAGCTCCGCGAGCCGCTGCCCGATATGCGGCACGTTGAAGAGGCTTTCGCGACTGCTACCTGCTGATGCTTCCCGCTCCTCCCGAGGCAAAACCAACAACGCTGCGATCTCCAGGAGTGCGTCGAGCGCCACCTGTAGACGCTGCTCCAACCGCCTCCGCTCTGTCACGTCGCGCGAGACGATCACCGCGCCTGTGATCTCCCCTGCCGCGTCGCGCACTGGCGCACCTGTCGTATTGAGCAGAATCTCATGCCCGTCGTGCATAAGTAGCGCCGTATCCGGCGCCTGCGAGCCGGTCAACACCTCCCCACCCAGGACACGTGAGACCGGCAGATCCTCCAGCGCAACGGATGCCCCCTGAGCGGTACGTATATCAATTGCCGCGATGCGCTCGGCGAATGGAAGCGCAAGATACGCCGGCTCGTCGGTGAGTGGATTGATACGTATGGCCGCTACGTTCGTCTGGATGAGGTTTCCATCGCGGTCATACACGTAAATGCTATCCGCGATAGCATTGAAGACAGCCTCCAGTTGTGCCGCTCGGGCATCTGCCTCATGCGCCGCTTCCAGGGCCTCGTCTCGCAGGTGGCGCTCGATCTGGCGGCGCTCAGACTCAGCCTGCTTCCGTGCCGCCTCCACCAGCAACCGCTCGCGCTCCGCCTGCGCCTCCTGTTGCGCGGTAATATCCATGCAGCAACCCAGCCACTGACGAACCGCGCCATCCCCTTCGTTGAGCAGCGGCACTAGGCGCATTAATACTGCGCGGTAGACACCATCAGCGCGTTGTATCCGTACAACACCCTCATACGGCGTCTTCGCATCCACCGCCCCAAGCAACGCAGCCCGTACTGGTGCCCTATCATCGGGATGAACGGCGTCCAGCCAGCCCGAGCCCATGACTTCCTCGGATCCCTGCCCGGTGAAGGCACACCATGCACGTTGCTCGCCAGTGACCACTCCATCAGGAGACATCATCCAGGTGATCTGCCCAGTTGCCTGCACCAGCGCCCGGTAGTGCGTCTCACCTTCGGCAAACGCCGCGAGCCTGTCTTCGCCTGGACCAGACATCTTCCCTATTTCTCCGTTAGCCAGCCATATGGCTGCAGGTCGCTCACACAGCCCATTACAAACTCATCATCAGCACGGAACGTGCCACCTTTGAAACACATTCTTGTATAGTATGCGCGCGATGCTGCCCTACATTCCCCATTTTTGGCCACTACCGCAGAGCCTGCTGTTCGCACCTCTGTGGCTTCTCAAGCATATATATGACTCAGACGCCATCAACTCTTCACCAACGAACGGGCGCTGCCTCGCCAGCGTTGTCGATATTCGAGCGTAGCTTCAGGCACTGGTGCTCCTGCTTGCTCCACCAAACGGTACACCGCCGTTATCATATGCCGCCTCACTCGTCTGCTTTTACTGAGCAGCCGTGCTTGCGCCATCTCGCGCTTCTCCGCTCCAGCCGCTGCCATGCTAGACGAAAGGCGGATCTCCACCATGACCCAGACGGCTAATCGGATCCACGATAAATTACTCATCGTAGATGACAGCGAAACAATGCGCCAGGTGATTCGCTCGATGCTTGAGCCCGAGGGCTACACGCTCTCCGAAGCCGCCGATGGTGTTGAAGGACTCGACGCTCTGCGCGCCACGACCGAGCCATTGGTCGTGCTGCTCGACTACCGCATGCCCAATATGGACGGCTGGGAGCTACTCAAACACGTGGAGGCAGACGGTGAGGCGCTCGCCACACACGAATTCATCGTCATCACCGCCGACATAAGCACATTCCCTTCGGCGTACATCGACATGCTACGCCGCATCTCCATCCGCATCCTGGCGAAGCCCTTCACTAAAGAGGTGCTGAGCGGAGCCGTTGCCCAGGCAATCGAGCGCCTGAATACTCCTCCTGAGCGACCCGTGCCGCTCGATACCGACGCCTAGCGCTCATCCAATAAGCGTCTCAGGAAATATTGTGCTGATGCGCGCTGGTCCCACTATCCTTGTGTAGGAGCACAGTAGATGCATGCTCCACAGCCGCGATCAGCGTGTCGATATCAAAGGGCTTGGCGAGACCCTCCACCACTGTCGCCGAGCGCAAGGCCTCCACTAGCGGCAGAGAGTCCTCGCTCGCCGTCACTACCACATAGGCATTCCTCCGAGCCAGATCCCAATCCTCGGCTACACGTTGCAGCAGCTCGAAGCCACTGACCACTGGCATCAGCAGATCGACCAGCACAACCATCGGTGTCGTCGACTCGTGCAGCAGCGTCAGCGCCTCATCCCCCTGTCGCGCCTCGCGCACCCTGTAGCCCGCGTCCTCCAGCGCCGAGTGCACCATCGTTCGGATCGCCTCATCGTCGTCTACTACCAGCACGGTCATCATACGCTTCCTCCAATCTCTCGCCCACTGCTATTAGTCGCCCTCCCTGCGTCTTCTCTGTACACACTTGCATGCCCCCTGCCACCGAGATTGATCGGCCACGCTCGATATGCGCATGCACATTCGTATCGAACGGCGTCTGTGCCGACTCGTCAAAGCACATATGAGGCCAGATTCACATACAATAGCTTCTCACCCCATACCGCCCCGCTCTTCTCGCCATATGCAGGAGAATGGAAAGCAGCCACCCTCTGCAGTGTGATATTGTCTGTTGAGTTCTGTGTTCTCCTCTGGCATAGCCGCAGGCACCAGTCTCTACTGCGTTGGAGAATAACTGCACTCGTGGCGGCGACCGGCATAGGGACGGCTGGGCTGGCGCGCTTCGCCGGCCAGCGCGCGACGCAAGGGCTATCGTATTACTAGGCTCTCGACCTCCATCCTACATTGGCAGAGGTGCAGCAGGCGAACACCGCCTATCGAATGCTGTCTGTTGTCGATGCGCTCGCGGACCTTGCCTGCGTCGCTACGTGCATTACTATCGTCGTGAGTGCTGTGAGGCTATTTCGCCAATGCTAACGAAAGGATCCCATAACGTGGCACTTCAGATCGGCACTGCCGAAGCACAGCCAGGCAAAATGACATTCGGCTGGCTGGACGTCCTGACGCATTTCGACGGCAGCGTCGAGCGCCTGCCCATCGTGATCGCCTGTGGGCGGCACGATGGACCCACCCTCTGGGTCACAGCCAACATCCACGGCAGCGAATGCGTCGGCCTCCTCGCGGTGCAGAGCGGCGTCACCCGCGCCCTGATCAGCAGGCTCGACGAGCTGCACGGCACCGTCGTCGCCATCCCCTCGCTCAACCCCTCTGGTTTGCGTATCGGCAAGCGCGAGCCCTACTACGATGCCCACACCGACCCCAATCGCACCTTCCCCGACGCCGACCACAAGCCCGACGAAGTCACCAGCGAGGATGACGACGAGCGTCCCACCCCCTACGAACAGGCCAGCGGCATCTACTTCGAAAAGCTGCGCGAGACGGCCACCTATCTCGTAGACCTCCACGCGATGGACATCCAGGCCACGCCCTTCACCATCCGCGATCACGTCCTCTACAAAGGCGAGGAAAACCGTCCCGCCGCCGAACAGCTCGCCCAAAAGCTCGACGGCCTTGCCCGCGCCTTCGGCATCCCCGTCGTCAACGAATACTCTGCCAAGAAATACCTCAAGAGCAAGCTCCACCGCTCGACGGCGGGCGCTGCTGTGCATGTCGCTGGCATCCCCGCCATCACCCCTGAGCTTGGCATGAACAGCGATGTCGAGCCACGCGCGCTGCGGGCAGGCATCGCCGGCATCCACAACGTGCTCGTCTGGGCCGAGATGCTGCCCGACGAGCCGATCACCATCGACTGGATCCCGCAGCCCGACCTCGGCTATCAGGTGCGTCGCGAGCCCCACCCGCGCGCCAACGTCGCCGCCGTCGTCCACAAGCTCGTCTCCCCCGGCGACATCGTGCGCGCCGGCCAGCCCGTCGCCGAGCTGCGCGACATCTGGGGTCGCCCCACTGGCGGCACCGACGGCGATGGCCTCCTCCGCACGGAGAAAGACGGCTGGGTGATCAACCTCAAGTCGGGTGTCGCCGGCTACACCCACCGCCCCGTCATGGACCTCGCCGTCCGCGACGACGACCCCCTCGTCGAGCCCTGGCCCGAATCCTAGCGAACACCACTCGCCCATACATAAAAACGAGCAGGCGCGACATCTGGATGTCGCGCCTGCTCGCAATACTTCGCATGCCCTGTGAGCGTGCTACGGATATGTGGCGGTAGAAAACGCGCCCGGCAGCGCTTCGTAGTTCCCGCCACCAGAGTTAGCCCAGAGAATCCCTCCCTGCGGTGTGGGTGCAAAAGAGTACGTGTAGTCGCCCGCCAATGGACCCAGATACTGCCAGATGGTCGAGCCGCGCGGCAGCCGATACAAGCCGGCTTGGTCTGTACTGCCTGGCGCAAGTGCCGCTACGAGCACGGCACCATCACTCGCCAGGGTGTAGAACTGGACGTACTGATTGCTGTATTGGTTGATGTACGACTTGCTTACCTGCGACGAAGGCGGGCAGGGCGCCGTGGTACAGAGGAGCGGCCGGGCCGACCACGTCCGTCCCCCATCGAATGTGCAATCGAGGCTCGCAGCCGAAACGCCAACCTGCGGTTGGTACGGGAGACATACTTGCCACGGCTGGCCCGCCACACGTTGCCCCACGACAAACATGAACCCACCGCCAGAAACCGTAGGCGTTGCGAACAAGCTCCAATGTGCGCCACCATCCGACGATTGCCAGAGCGCAATCGTCGGACGAGGAATCGGTGAGGTAGCAGCAGTCGGTGACGTAGAAGCGTCGGGCATAGTCGATACCTCCGCCAGCAGCTCACCGCTTGGGCTGAGCCAGAAGTTGCTGACCCACTGCTGCGGCCCGATAAGCGCCTGACTGACAGACTGCCAGGTATGAAGATGGTCCACGCTAACTGCGAGGTCTTGGGGGGTTCCGTCTTTCTGCCGCAGCGCATACGTCTTGCCATTCAGCGTCGCGAGCGAGGAGAGTCTCCAGGTGGCGTCGAGCCGCGTCCACGTCGTGCCGCCGTCCTCACTGAGCTCATACCATGTGAGCCGGTTGCTGCTCGTCATGCTATACACATATATCGACATCAGCACGCGATCGGCATCCAGCGCATCGACAGTGACCGCACACTTGATACTAACGGACGATTCTTTCACTTGAACTTTTGTGAGCATCGTCCAGTGTAGCGCCCGGTCGGTGGTGCGATAGAATGTCAGCGTCCCCCCGTTGTCATCCGACATGACATTACAGGCGTAAGCCACCTCACCATCGTTTGGCGCGATAGCGAACATCAGAAAATGCTGGTTGTCGAGCGGCGTGGGAAGCTGCGCCTGCTGCCAGTTTGGATGGGGGCCGTCCACCGCGGGTGCGGGTGGTATGGCGGTGGGCAGTGGCGTTGGCGTCCCCTGCGGCTGGGACGTTGCAGTCGCCGTCGCACTGCTGCGGACGCTCAGCGCCGCGCGGTAGTGCAGCACCTGCGCTAAGCCTAGCGCCAGCAGCACGACCGCCGCGACCGCGCCCAAGCCGCCTGCGAACCGTTGCGCTCGCCCGTCCGCACGTCCATGTTGCCGCCGTCGCCCCCCATTCATGCCATCGCGCACAGCCTGCCAGAGGCGCCCGTCTGGCTCTGGCGCCCCCATCCGGCGCAGCACGGCATCCAAACTATCATGTGTGGCAAGCTCTGCGCTGCAGGCCGAGCACTCTGGCACATGCGTGGTGATACGCTCGGCTTCATCGGTCGAGAGCACGCCGTCGCGCCAGGCGGCAAGCGTTGTGGAGGTGATGCCTTCAGGGCAGTGAGTAGTAGCCTGCATCAGTGCGCCTCCTCGTGGGTGTAGAGGGCGCGAAAGCGCTCGCGCGCCCGTGAGAGCGTCATCTTGGCGGCGGCTTCTGATGAGTTGAGCGCGCGGGCCAATTCGCTGAATGAGAGACCATAGACGATGCGCAGGATGAGAGCGCCCCGCTGCTTCACCGGTATCGCATCCAGTGCGGCGCGTACAGCGTCGGATTCGACGATGTCCGTGGCGGGATCGCCCGCGACATATACGCCCGTACTCAGCCGCGTAGTCGCGGCATCGCGTACAGAACGGTTGCGCCGGTGATTGCTGGCGAGGTTCGTAGCCACACGGAAGAGCCAGGCGCGCGGCTGCTCATAGCG
>DASVOW010000008.1:0-2025 GCA_036383155.1 Ktedonobacterales bacterium | reverse complement strand
CAACACCTACCGCGCCGTGTTTGACCTCTGCACGGAGCTGATGACCGCGATCCAGTCCATCCCCCAGCCCGTGATCGCTCGCGTCCACAAGCTCGCCACTGCGGCAGGCTGCCAGCTCGTCGCCACCTGCGACCTCGCCGTCGCCGCCGAGGAGGCGCGCTTCGCCACACCAGGCGTCAAGATCGGCCTGTTTTGCACCACACCGATGGTCGCCCTCAGCCGCGCCATTGGACGCAAGCGCGCACTCCAGATGCTGCTAACCGGCGAAGCCATCCCCGCCACAACCGCCGCCGACTGGGGACTGATCAATCAGGTAGTGCCGGCCGCCGACCTGGAGCGTGCGGCCCTCGATTTGGCACGGTCGGTCGCGCGAGCCAGCAGCCTCACCGTCGCCCTTGGCAAGCAGGCAGTCTACAGCCAGATTGACCTCGACCAGCCCAAGGCCTACGCCTACGCCAAAGAGGTCATGAGCATGAACGCCCTGGCCGCCGATGCGCAAGAAGGCATGTGCGCCTTCCTGCAGAAGCGCGAGCCATCGTGGACAGGCCGGTAGCACCCACCGGATGTGGCACCGGCACCACTCCGCCAGCATTCTGCAAGCTGGTCACGCACAGCACATCAGACGGGGCAACACTCGACGAGGAAACGTCCGGAAGGCTGCCGGCCGGCCGCAGTCACCGCCAGCCCCGCATCGCGCGCAAGTCCGCGGAATTCCGACAGGCTGCGCTCCTTGCCTCCCACCAACACCATCATTAGCAATTCTGGCGAGGGAACACTACCCTCATCATCAGGTGACACCCCATTGAGGATCACGACCCGGCCGCTAGGGCGCGCCGCCTCTGCGCACCGCCTCAGAATATCCTTCGCCTCTTTGTCGGGCCAGTCAGGCAATATGCTCTTGAGCAGATAGAGATCGGCTCCCGCCGGCAGCGGATCGAAGAAGCTCTGCCCGACGGTCGTCACGCGCTCAGCCACACCCGCCACCTGGAAGATCTCGGCAGACCGCGCGACCGTCCTGGGAAGGTCGACGAGCGTACCCCGCAGTGCGGGCCGGGCGCGCAGGATCTCCGCCAGCAGCGTTCCCGTCCCGCCACCGACATCGACCACCGTTCTCACCAGCTCCCAGCTCGGCGTGATCAGCACATCCGGATCAGGCGTCGCATGTCCGCGTGGCCCCATCATCGCATCAAAGCTGGCGGCGATATCCGGATGTGCGTCCAGGTCCTCCCAGAAGGGCCGGCCGAAGATCTCCGCGTAGGCAGGCTTGCCGGTCCTCACCGCGCTGAGCAGGCTGCCCCAGGCATAGGCCATGCGATTGCCGAATCCGTCGAGATCAAGGCCGAAGCGTAGCCGCGCCGGATGGTCATCCCTGAGCATCTGAGCCGCCTCGTTCAGTGCGAACCGGCCGGGCGCAGCTTCCTCGAAGACCCCCTTCCCGGTCAGATGCCGCAGCACTCTTTGCAACGAATCGGCGTCGGCGCCGCACTCCTGAGCCAGATCGTCGATCTGAGCAATCCCAGCCGCGATGCGATCCGCAACCCGCAGGGTCGCCACCACATGCAAGCACCAGGGAGTACACAGATCGCTCATTGCCCACAAGTCCACGCCATCTCGCTCGGCCATTTCACACTACCCTCTCTCATAACTGCGACGACCAGTGCCACTTACTGGCCAGCGACGCCACGCCTATCCAGCAACAGCCTCGCAAACACCAGCACGCTCAAGATCGTATTGATACCTGTAGCCAGCCGCTCGAAGAGACCCGCGGGCGCTCCCGCATGCCCGTTCATCGCGCCAAAAGCCGCGATCAATCCCATTGTCAGCAGACCCGTCGCCACCGCATACAGCGCCCAGCCACGCCAGCGCGGCTCCACGGCAAACCGTCGCGCCAGCACAAAACAGCTCACCGCGATAGCCGTAATCGTCACAAACGCCGCGAGGTTATGCACGATTCCATGCGTTGTCGGAGTCCCCACCACAGCCGTTCCCACCGGATAACCGATCACCGGATCCTGTGAGAAGAAC
>DASVOW010000007.1:0-4895 GCA_036383155.1 Ktedonobacterales bacterium | reverse complement strand
TCTAATGGTGTCACAATATCGTCTCATAGAGGACTCCTGTGGTATACCAGTAAGTAGGCACAAGCATCGTTTGGAACCCACCCGACAGCTATGTCAGGGTGCCCTGGCGCGCAAGCCATAGCACGTCGAAACATCATCTGTTTCTGAGCCACTGGAGGTATCGCTATGGAGATTCCGCTGACGCCGTTGGAATTCATGCGCCGCTCACGCCGGCTCTACCCCGACCACGAGGCCGTCGTGGACGGAGACCTGCGCCTCACCTACGCCCAGTTTGGAGATCGCTGTGACCGCTGGTCTTCGGCATTGCAGCAGCTCGGCGTGCGGCAGGGCGACCGAGTCGCATACATTGCTCCCAATACCCACGCTCAGCTCGAATCATTCTATGCTGTCCCCCAGTTTGGCGCCGTGCTTGTACCGATCAACTACCGCCTCACCACCGATGACTTTACCTACATTATCAATCACAGCGGAGCGAGCGTCGTCTGCGCCCACTCCGACTACCTCGAAGCGGTTGACAGTATCCGCGCACAACTCCCAGGCGTGCGACATTTCGTCGCGTTGGAGGGCGAGCGCGACGGCTGGCTCGACTACGAAAACCTCATCGCTCAGTCGCGCCCGGAGTTCACCCGGCCAGAGATTGCCGAGACCGACCTGCTGACCATCAACTACACCAGCGGCACCACCTCGCGGCCAAAAGGCGTCATGATCACCCATCGCAACGCCTACATGAATACAGTAGGCACGCTGATCCACGTACACATGACGCCATCAGATCGCTATCTCTGGACGCTCCCCATGTTCCATGCCAATGGCTGGACCTTCGTCTGGACCGTCACCGCCGTCGGCGCGACGCACATCTGCCTGCGCCGCGTCGAGCCGGCGCGCATCTTCCCAGCCATCGCCGACGAGCGCGTAACGATGCTGTGCGCCGCACCCACAGTGCTCATCAGCATCGCCAATAGCCCCGAAGAGCTGCGTCGCCAGGCACGTCCCGGTGTACGCGTGCTAACCGCTGGAGCGCCTCCGGCTGCGGCAACCATTGAGCGCATTGAGGGCGAGCTTGGCTGGGAGATCACGCAAGTCTACGGCCTGACCGAGACAGCTCCTTTCATCACCGTCTGCGAACCCCGCGCCGTACACAACAACCTCTCGCCACAGGAGCGTGCTGTCATCAAGGCGCGCCAGGGTGTGGAATTGATTACCTCCGGCGAATTGCTTGTGGTAGACGAGTCAGGGCAAGAAGTGCCGCACAATGGCACCACCCTTGGCGAAATCGTCGTGCGTGGCAATGTGGTAATGCAGGGCTACTACAACGATCCAGAGGCCACCCGCAAGGCAATGGGCGACGGCTGGTTTCACTCAGGCGATGCGGCGGTAGTTCACCCTGACGGCTATGTCGAGATCCGGGACCGCATCAAAGATGTGATCATCAGTGGCGGCGAGAACATCTCCTCGGTCGAGGTCGAGGGTATACTATTGCGCCATCCTGATGTGCAAGAGGTAGCCGTCGTCGGGATGCCAGACGAACGCTGGGGCGAGGCGCCGCACGCCTTCGTCGTGTGCAAGACTGGCAGTAGCGCCACGTACGACGAGCTGCGCCAGTTCGCGCGCGACAACATGGCACACTTCAAAGTGCCGCAAACCTTCACCTTCGTGGACGATCTGCCAAAGACGGCCACCGGCAAGATTCAAAAGTTCGTGCTGCGCGGCGGTCGCGCGGCGATTGCCCGCCAGTAACGTTTCGCCGCCTTCTCTATTCACAGTTCCGCGCCACACCTCCAACATGCCACCACCTGGCACCACAATGCGCCATCATCTCACCGAAAGTGAGCGATGGCGCATCCCTCCGCTGGAATATGTCGAAGTACTATGCCACAGGTCCTAATCGACGTTCGACCTCTTTTGGCGAATCCATGCGACTTGCGAGCGCTCTGCCCTCACGCCACCTTGCCAGACTGCCCTCTGTCGCCTACAATACCAGCGCCGAGCTAGCGAGTTGAGGCATCGATCTGTTGAGGCATCGATCTAGAGGCATCGATCCATAGTAGGCGGCGTTATGCGGCAAAGCATCACATCGTCAATTGTGTCGTGAGTGGTCGCTGGCTCTTCGGCATACATTTCCGGCACGCAGAAGGAGGCGCGCGGACGGCAGTCGGCTTCGGTTCATGCCAGGCCGAGGACCGGCGTGCGAATACAATATATGAGTAACCAGCGAGATCCCTACCGTTCGGCGAGCAGCAGACCCGTCGCGACGATGGCGCCGCGCATGACGGCGAATCCACGCTTGACGGCCTCGCCCAGCCCCAACAACACACCTGGCGGGCCGCCACAGCGCAGGCTCGCGCTCTCAGGGCTTATCCGGCGCACGCTGCTCAGTGTCTCTGAGCGCGAGCAGCAGCGGAGCCGGCTCGTCAACGTGCTGATTCTAGTGCAGGGGATGTTGACGCTCATCACCGCTCCTGGCTACATCGGCGCGCCTACAGAGGTGCTATCACTCGCGTTAGCCGTCGCCGCCACCCTGATCTACCTCGCGGCATTTGCCACAAATCGCCTCATCCATCGGGCCACGGCAGCTGCATATATCCTCGTCGGCGGCGGCGTTATCGCCGTGGCCGCCCAGACGCTGACGCTCGCCATCTCAGGCAATGCCATAGGTGCGGGCCAGGTATCGCTCCTCTTCACTGCCATCATCCTCGAAGCTGGATTGCTCTTCGCTCCGGAAGTGACCCTGCTGATCGCCTTCACGACGACGACGCTAACGGCTTTTGCCTTATTGTTCGCGCTCTCGCATGCCGCCACATTGGAGCGGCAAGATGCCTATCTCCTCATTGTCTACACACTCGGCCTGCAGTTGCTCGCCGGACTAATCGCCTGGCTGGTTTCTCAGTTCATCTTTGAAAGCGCGCTCGAAGCACAGCGCGCACAAGAGTTGCAGTTCGCCCAGGCCCGCCTTGAAGCTCTGGCTGCGCAGGTAGGAGAGCAACAGCGCCAGTTCGATGCAGGCATGAACGTGATGCAATTCACCATCGCCCGTGTGATTTCAGGTGAGTATTCGGCTCGCGTCGAGCAGGTGGATGGAGAATTAGCCTCGCTCGCCGATAGTTTGAACGTGCTGCTCCAGCGGCTGGAAGTGGCGACGCACGCCGAACAGCTTGGATCACGTGTGGATGCGGCGGTACTGCCACTGCTGGAAAACCTCTCGCACCTGAATGAGGGCATCACACCCTCACCATCCAGCCTGCCGATCATCACCAATACGCCGTTCGATAGCGTCTCTGTGGCCGTCAGCCAGTTGCAGGCGAGCGTTACGCAGCGGCTCGGACGGGTGCAGCACATCGTGGGCGAGGTAGTCGATGCACTCAGCCACAGCCAGGAAGGTCTGAACACCGCCAAAGAAGCACTGCAGGAAGCCCAACGCATTGCGGGCGTGTTGATCGCCTCATCTGAATGGGCACTGGCAAGTACGCGGCGCCAAGTCGCATATCTGGCGCAGATGCGGCGCATGCTGTCGGCTGTGCTTCCTCGAGAGATCACACAAATGCCGGACGACGCTGAAGCATTTCGCACAGGCGCCCGGCTGGATACGAACGACAGCGGCGATCTGCTCGGCCTCGGGCGTGACCTCGGTATCGCTAACCCTGGCTATACTGGTCTCTTTGATGCGGTTGACTCACCCGACGAGGGAAGTACAGCGCAAGGTATTGTGCCTATGACTCGCCCACTGCCAATCGTCGACATGGGAAAGACGGGCCAATTCGCCATTTTAGCTAATTCCGATGCTACTGGCACTCTCAGCGATGACGCAGACGGGGGCCCCACCCCTGCTGATAACACGCGCGCGCTCCCCACAGAGCTACCTGCTGAGCTAGTCGAAGTGTGGCACCTGCTCGTGCAAGCCGATACCGAGGCGGCACAACTTGAGCGTGGCCTCAGCCAGTTCGCACGCGAGCTAGGGGTCGAGTCGCGCCATGTACGCACCGCCGACGCCAACATCGTATGGTTCCGCCAGGCGCTGGATGCCGTACAGCGCTACGCTGAACAGCTCCAACAGGTTGCCGGAGCAAACGTTCCTGCCCCAGGTATCGATGGTATGCCTGGACCAACGTCGCGTCCGATGATTGGCGGTCCCGGCCAGCCTTCGGTCCCTAGTCAGCCACGCATGCCACAACCGACACGTCCACTAGGGCAAACATTTCCCGGAATGGCCAGCGGCCCACTTGGAGAACCAGCATCTCCGCCTGCTGGCATGGGCAACCTCGGCACAACGCCTGCCCCTGGCTCTTTGCGCGCATCCGATCTGATCGACTTCGGCCCCGATACACCCTTTCCCAACCCTCCAAGTGGCCCACTTAATCCGGACCGACGCTCCTAGCGGCGGCCCTCGCTCGGAAACGCAGCAATAGCTCTTCCCACGGCAGCGGGCAGAGGTGGGGTCTTCACAGGAAGACCCTCTGCCCTTCTCTCAGCCCGATCAAGCCCATAGTCTAAGATTCAAGGACATTTCACGCAAGCAAGGAGAATACATGAAGCGTTTGACACCCGGCCCCTGTAGATGTACACTACCACTGACAAGATGAGACCCGAACTGCTATACATTTCGAGAGTCTTGCCCGTCATTTAGCAGAGTAGCGAGACGTGCGAGACTGGTGCCGGTACTGCTCTGATTGACCCGGCGCAATGCTTCTCAGGATAGCGAAGCAGAGGAAACTACCGTGCCAGACCTCAACACTATCGGCCGCGCAGCGCAAGACTATCTTGCCGCGAAACACGCCGCCCGCGAGCGCGCCCTACCGAAATCGCGGGCAGCCATTCGTCTCTGCGCGAACGCGATACGTGCGGCACATCGCGACGAATTCGAAAGCGCCACTCAACTCCTGGCGGATGCGGGGAGGTTG
>DASVOW010000006.1:0-1858 GCA_036383155.1 Ktedonobacterales bacterium | reverse complement strand
TGATCAATGCCGCATGGGACTGGGGTGGCGGCGATTGGGAAACGGGTCTTGGAGCGGCGGCGCATATGGGCAGGAAAGACATCGCACTGTATCTGCTCGATCAGGGCGCGCGGCTCGATCTCTTTGCCGCGGCGATGCTTGGCAAGCTTGCCGTGGTGCGGGCAGCGCTCGAAGCTTTCCCGGGCGCGCATCGCGTACGTGGGCCGCATGGCATCAGCCTGCTCAATCATGCCAAAACTGGCGGCGAAGAGGCGGCGGCGGTCGTCGCGCTCCTCGAAATGCTGGACGATTAGGTGACGTAGCCATATATCTCCTCCAGAGCTGGCACTACTGCGATGAAGCCAGCTCTTTTAGTGTTCTCCGAGACATGTGCTCCGTCCTGATCATCCCCAGCCGTGTGAGAGCGCCTCGGCGATCATTCGCTCATGGGGAGTCGCCTGTGGTAGGTCGGGCCACAGCGCATGCGCCGCGTCGTTTGCCGCCAGCAGCACGCCAAAGCGCCCCAGAAAGAGAGGAACCTCCGCCTGGAGTGGTGAGGATGGGAATGTGCTGTTTGTGTTGGTGCTTGGCGGGAGCATAACGACACAGCCTGTGGCCGGATTTGCCGTGGAGCTATAGAATCCGTTGGCGACTGTTGGCACATCGCTCTTGAGTTGATTCTCCTCTACGCCGTCTATCAGCCACTCACGTGCGCTCCCACACGAAACATCGTTCGCAGCCGCCAGATGTGAGCTATCTCCTATCACCGGCGTTACGTGCCACTCCGCGCCATTCCAGCTGATACGCAAGACGATCAACGTGAGATCGAACCCATAGGTCGCCGCGTCCTGCGCGGCGACCTTGGCGTCGGGTATGCTGTAACTCCACAATATCCGCGCGCTGATGGCGGCCAGCCAGTCATTTGAACGCCCGTGGACGCTCCTGGGCTGTGAGAGCGTACAGAGCTCGCGGCAGTCCTGTCCGGGTGCGCGGCAGAGTGGGAGCATCTCGGACTGCGATGGGTACATGCTACAGAGCTCTGATAGCCCTGTCTGCAGCATGGGAACAAAACTCATCGTTGCCTGCAGCGTCTGATCCGCCACGTCGATCTTGCCCGATTGCAGATCGCCGAGCTTGAATGGATGCCGGTAGTGTTCGCCTGGCTGGGCGGTCGCGGTCGCGGTGGCATCACGAATTGCGCCTTGTATCGCCCTTCTGAGTGGCAAGAGTTGGTCGAGGTTCACTGAGAGCAGCGACTCATGCTCAGTGATGAGCGTGCCGATAAATGCGCCCGAGCTATCGAGTAGCGGTTCCGTCGCGCATGTGTCAGTGTTTGAGTGGGGCACGGAGAGTGTGCAGTGGAACGGGACGAATGGGTCGGCGAGCCATTCCAGCATATGGTTTCCCTGTGCGAGACGGAGCGGCTCGGCACTACCGACCTCCGGCAGTCGCGCGAGCCTGTTCCCATCCAACACAACTGAGCCCCACGGGATGTTTGGCACAAAGTAGAAGCGATCGGCGCCACGCGCCAGCGATTCGGCTGGCGGCGGCTTCAGTCCGGCATAGAGGAATGGCGCGACTATCAGCGTGATCGCGAGGAATGCGGCCATCACGACTCCAACTGAGACCGCCACTCGGCTCGCACGCTGCCGTTGCGAAAGGTAGGGTGCGAACGGCGAGCGATAGGGCTGCGCGCCTGCCGCTGGGCTGTCCGCGGGAATACCCGGAGTTGTGTCTGCTGGCTCGGCGTAGAGTCCTTTGCCATTGCTGAGTCTCCATGCATCCCGGCCGGAAACCGAGCCAGTTCTGAGGTCGCTCACCTCGATCTCGAAGTCGTCATTGTCCTCGAAGACCTGCCCGAACTCGGTGCGTATCACGT
>DASVOW010000005.1:0-6705 GCA_036383155.1 Ktedonobacterales bacterium | reverse complement strand
TGGACGACGTCTCGCTGGTCGTTTCCTAGCTCTTGCGCTTGGGCGAGGGCTGTGACTCTCGCCCAAGCCGACTTGCCGCCGGATGCGGCGCAATGCATTCCCATCTATCGCAACAGAGGTATAGAGGCACAGAAGCACGTGAAGGAGAAAACCGACATGGCATCTCAGCTCCCAGAGCAAAACGGCCAAGAGCAGCAGGCTACAGATCAGCTCGACGCCATCCAGTCCCGTCTCGCCGCCCTTGAATCAGTCATCACCAGCCAGCAGAGTGAGATCGAGCGCCTGCGTGCCGAGCGCGCCAGTGCGGGTGAGGTCGAGAGCATGCCTCTCAAGAAGCGCGCCTCGCGCCGCTCGCTGCTCAAGCTCGGGGGAGTTGCCGCAGCCGCTGGTGTCGCCGCAGCCGCCGTCAAGCTGTCGAGTGCGCCGACCGCCGACGCCGCCGGTGTAGGCTGGGCAACGGGCACCGTTAGTGCTGACGCCGAGACGTTGGTCAAACCCTCATCCTCGGGTTATGCAGATAAAGATCTCTTGCAGGTGCAGCTCGGCACTGGCACGGTTTTCCAGCCCACTACGCTGAAGGCTGCCATCACCGCCTATGACACAACCACCAACAACATTGGCGTCTACGCCACCTCGCAGACCGGCTTCGGCCTGTATGGCGTCACGCAGGATGGCGTAGGTGCAAATGGCGCCGGCTTGAACGGCACTGGCACCGGCACCGGCACCGGCGTCCAGGGCCATAGCCAGAATGGTATCGGCGTCCAGGGCAACAGCGACAATTTGATTGGCGGCTCGTTCACTGGCGGACTCGCGCCGTTGTCTTTGGGCCTCGCAATAACTGCAGGTCCGCCACAGGCTGCGAGTGGCGCACATACTGCCGGCGAGATTTACCTCGACAGCCAGGCAAACGTCTTCGTCTGTGTGGCGTCTGGCACGCCCGGCACATGGCGCAACCTGAGCGTCGCCGGCATGAACTTCCTTCCGGCGCCGTTCCGCTTCGTCGACACGCGTGGTGGCTCGGGTACACCGTACTCTGGGCAGGGGCCGTGGGCGACAAATAGCAACCACACCATCCAGATTACCGGCCTCCATGGCGTTCCCGCAGGCGCGAAGGGCTTCTTCGGCAACGTCACTGTTGCGCAGACGGCCGGCAATGGCTACCTGCGCCTGTATCCAGCTGGCGCGGCGCTGCCTGGCACCAGCACGATCAATTATGTCGCCAACCAGATCGTTGCCAATGCATGTATTGTTGGTCTGAGCAGTGGAGGCGCACTTGCCATCCACGTGGATGGTTCGTCCACGCAGGTCATCCTCGACGTGGCGGGCTATATCCTCTAGCACCAGCTCCTCAGTCACTTCGCCGCTCTCGCCTCTGGCCAACTGTGCCACTGGTGAGAGCGGTTACTTTTTGCGCGTCTACAGCCATTCCCCATTAGCTGGCAAGTCTCAAGGTTTTATATCTCGTTGTCTCCGGCGTCGGGTGGCCGCTGTGGATCGAGTGGCACCGTCGGCAGATCGGATGGCGGCCCCAATGATGCGCCACACTCCGCGCAAAATGCCTCTCCCAGCACATTCTGGCGCGGGGCGTCACATTTCGGGCAGGCGCTCAGCGTTGTCCCACAGTAGATGCAGTGTTTCCAGCCAGGACGCGCCAGCCGCCCACAATGGGGGCAATGTACCGCCTCAGCCTGCTGGGGTGTGGCTCGCTTCTCGCCGGTGCGCTGCTGCCTGTTGCGTCCCCGTGTGGTGAAGCGCGAGAGCAGCCTTCCGCCTGATTCCTCGACCTGCGACGTGTCAGCATCGTGTTCTGCCATCGGATTCCTCCCTCTCTCCCAGATTTGCGGCGGTCCAGACATCAATCAGTATAGCTCACAAGACGAGCAGGGAACGAATCGCCTGCTGGTTGTTTCTGCGTAGGCGGAGTTCTGATGTGCTATGTGATATGCTGAGTTTGCCCTCCGAGCGGCCGCCGGTACTTGCCTGTTGTGTAAAGCCTGTTGCGCACGTACTGCGACGTCCAGCCACTGGAAGTGCGACGCACACGAGAAGAGGCCAACAATCAATGATAGATGTGCTTCACTCCCTCGAACAGATCGCGGGGGAGCTGGTGGCCGAGCTGGAGCGACGTTTTCCCTACGCCGCCGCACTGATAACGGACACCTCAGGCATCCATATCCACGATACGGGCGGCGAGCAGAACGCCGGTGAGGCGACCCCCAGTCGCGGCATCGTCTTTACCGTCTACGACGGCGCTTCCTTCGAGGAGTATGCAGCCGGCAGCATAGCGCCAGGCACACTCGATGTGCTTGCGCATGACGTGCGCGGCTGGGCACGTGGGCTTGCACCCGTTACGAGTGATCCCCAGGCGTGCGCCATCGTTGGGGCGGGACACGCGACACTTGCCGGACGCGACACTCGCGAATTTCACACCCTCATGCAGATCGACCCGGCCACTGTCCCGCTGGTGGACAAGCTGGCGCATGTTCGCTACATGCAGCAGCGGGCGCAGGTGCTCGACCGGCGTATCGTGCAGGCGCAGGTGAATTATAGCGACACGACCACCGACAGCATCTACATTGGCCGTGGTCGCCATCTGCGTCAGCGTATCACCCGCACACTGCTCGCAGCCCTTGTCGCCGTATCTGATGGCGCGACTGTGCGCCATCACTATCTGCTGCGCGGCGGCGCGGCGGGTCATGAGGTGGCGCGCATTACCGACAATGATCTGCGCCACCTCGCTGATGTTGCGCTCCGTCTGTTGGAAGCGGGCAAGGTCGAGCCGGGCGAATATGAGATCGTTACCGATCCCAGCGTTTCGGGTGTCATCGCGCACGAGTGCTTCGGTCATGGCGTCGAGCTGGACCTCTTTCCCAAGGGACGCGCACGCGCCGCGCACTATCTCAACCGGCAGGTCGCCGCTCGCACCCTCCAGATGTATGACGATCCCGGCATCTCCGGCGCATTCGGCGCGTATTTCTTTGACGACGAGGGCGAGCTGGCCCGTCCAACACAGATCCTGCGCGACGGCGTGCTGGTGCGCCCTATCAGCGACTTTGCCTCGGCTACCTATGCCCCTGGCATCCACACAGCCAACGGGCGGCGGCAGGATATCACCCGCAAGCCCTACGCACGTATGAGCAACACGTTCTTTGCTCCCGGCGCCAGCGCTCCGGACGACATCATCGCGGGCGTCGAGCGCGGCATCTATCTGCGTCAGGCGGAGAGCGGCATGGAGGACCCGATGGGCTGGGGCGTGCAGGTCACGGCGCACTACGGCGAGGAGATCGTCGCCGGGCGCCTGACCGGGCGACTCTTCACCCCCGTCGGCATCTCCGGCAACGTCTCCGATTTGCTGCGCAGCATCAGCGCCATCGGCGACGACTTCGAGCTGCACGCCGGCTTCTGTGGCAAAGGACACAAAGAACTGGTGCCCGTTTCGACAGGAGGACCCCACCTGCGCATGAAAGCGAGACTCGGTTGATGACCGCATTTCCCCAAACGCCTCAGGCGTTCGACGCACGCCCCACCGCTCTCCAGCCAGACGTGATAGCCAGCGCGCTCGCGGCTACGCCAGGCGTGGACGAGTGGCAGATCGAGCTGCTGAGCGACGAGGAGCGGCAGATCTACCTCATCGGCGATCGCGTGGAGTCGCGGCGCACCGTCACCGGCGAGCGCGCACGCGTCACCATCCACAATGACCATCGTGTAGGAGATGGGCCACTGGCGCGCGGCGTCACCACGCTCACCCTGCTGGCGGGTGATGTGGCCGATACGACCGCGCTTGCACAGCGGCTGCGCGATGCCGTTACCGTCGCCAGCCTGACCAATAATTCCCCGTTTTCCCTGCCTGACGGTCCGGGTGCGCGGGGCTTCGCGGCCGTTCACACGGTGGATCCTGCCATTGCGGAGGATATGTCGGGCGGCCTCGAAGCCGCGCTCCAGCGCCTGCGCGCGTCCGTCACCAATTGGAGCAACGTACGTCTGAGCAGCGCCGAATTGTACGCCACGCACACGCGGCGCATCCTGCGCACCAGTCGCGGCCTCAGCGCTGCCGATGAAGGGACGCGCGTCTACCTCGACTTCGTGCTGCTCGCCAAGGAGGATGGGCACGAAGCTGAATTCCATGCCGAACTGGCGCGCCGGCGGTTCGCCGACCTGATGATCGAGGGCGCGGTGGATGCCTATGCGACGTTTGCGCGCCATACACTCCACGCGACGCCACCCGCCACCCACCAGGGGCCGGTGATCCTGAGCGGCGAGGCGGTCGCGCAGCTCTTCGTCCCATTGCTGGGCAGTAGCCCATTGGTGTTTCATGCCTCGGCCCAGGCCGCCTATCGCGGCATCAGCCGCTTCTCCGCAGGCGACTATATCACGGGCGCTCGACCATCCGGCGACCGGCTGACGCTCATTGGCGATGCCACGCGTCCATGGGGCATCAGGACCACCGCTTTCGACGAGGAGGGCTTGCCGGCGGGGCGCGTGACGGTTATCGAGGATGGTATCTTCCTCCGTCCCTGGGCTGATACACGCTATGCCACCTATCTCGGTATCGAGCCAACGGGCGCGTTTGGCAATGTGACCGTGCTGCCAGGCCAGTGGGGGCTCGACGTGTTGCGCTCGGCGGCAGAGGGGCCGGTCTACGAGATCGTGTCGTTCTCGCATCTCAGCCCCGATGCTATCTCCGGCGACTTCACCGTGGAGATTCGCCTGGGCTATCGCCACGACGACCGGGGAACGGCGCCATTCAAAGGCGGCACGCTCTCCGGCAATGTCTTCGATATGCTGGCCGATGCGCGCTTCTCAGCCGAGACCTTTGGCGATGGCAACTACTTCGGCCCGGCGGCGATCCGCTTCGCCAATCTTACGGTTTCTGGCGAGTAGGCGTCGCAGAGGGCGTCGCAATAGGCGTCGCCGTGGGAAGTGGAGCGGGCTTTTGTGGAGCAGCCACGGGCGCGGCGGTCGCGGACATTGCCACCGAATCGAATGTCACGGTGCAGATGACCGACGCGTTGTGCGACGTAACCGCCATCCCCTGCAGGATACTGCCACTCAGGCTGGCCAGCGTGATGGTGGAACCAGCAAGCGCCGTCCAGGTGACCCCATCGGTGGAGGTGTAGGAAGTGAAGGTCGTACCACTCCTGCTCACTCGCAGATAGACCGGTGCCGTACTCGCGATATTTATCAACTGCGCGGCATTAGCGCCTGCCGTGGCGCGATATTGCACGGAGAGCCCGTTGCCCGGCGTGATGTACAGCGCGTAGAATGGCGCCGCCGGATCGTTGCTCAGTCTCAGCATCACCCCGGCCTTGGCCCAGCCGGACGAGTTGGTCTGGCTCGTCACGTGGACAGAGAACGTGCCGTTGCCAGGCAATGCCTGCCAGATAAAGTGGAACTGGTCGCTGGCGCCCCAGATATCGGATCCTGCTCCCTGCACTGTCCAGACGCTCGCGCTGTTGACGCTCTGGGAGCCTGGGGGAGCGGTGTAGCCGATGTCGGCGCAGCTCCAACCGGTGACACAGGCCGGAGGAGGCGGCGTAGTGGTCGAGGTGATGGAAACGGTGTCAAAGGTGACGGCGCTGAGCGTGCCACCGTTGTGTGCGGTGACGGCCAATCCGGCCAGGAGCGTTCCGCTCAGTCCGCTCACAGTGACCGAAGAGCCTGCAAGTGACGTCCAGGTTGTTCCGTCAGTAGAAGTGTAGGCGGTGAAGGTTGTTCCGCTCCTGGCAACCCGCAGATACACCGGCGCGGTGCCGGCGACATTGACCGCCTGCGAGGCGTTTGCCCCAGCCGTCGCGCGGTACTGCACCGCCAGCCCGTTGCTGGGCGTGACAAAGGCGGCATAGAACGGAGCCGCAGGATCGCTGCTCAGGCGCAGCATGACGCCCGCTTTGGCCCAGACCGATGTGTTGGTCTGGCTGGTCACATGCGCCGAGACGCTGCCATCGCCGGGCAGGCCCCGCCAAGCGTAATGGAATTGGTCACTGGTGCCCCAGATATCGGATCCTGCTCCCTGCACCGTCCAGACGCCCGCGCTGCTGACACTCTGTGAGCCAACAGGGGTGGTGTAGCCGATGTCGGCGCAGCTCCAGCCACCGACGCATCCGGCGCTTATCGAGATGGTGTCGAAGGTGACGGCGCTGAGCGTGCCGCCGTTGTGTGCGGTGACCGCCAGGCCAGCCAGGAGCGTTCCGCTCAGGCTGGCGAGCGTGATGCTGGAGCCGGGAACTGCCGTCCAGACAATCCCGTCGGTGGAGGTGTAGGCGGTGAAGGTGGTACCTGTCCGCGCAATCTGGAGGTCGACCGGCGTGTGGACAGTGCAGGGAGCCGGATCCGATATCTGGGGCACCAGCGACCAGTTCCACTACGTCTGGCAATCGCTGGCAGCCAATGGCACCGTCTCGGCACATGTGACCAGCCAGACCAACACCTCCGGCTGGGCTAAGGCAGGCGTGATGCTACGCCTGAGCAGTGATCCCGCAGCTCCGTTCTATGCCGCCTTTGTCACCCCCAGCAACGGGCTGGCGGTGCAGTACCGCGCGACGGCTGGGGCAAACGCCTCGCAGGCCTCGCTCATCACGGGAAACACGCCGGTCTACCTCCAGATTGCGCGGACAGGTACCACCTTCACCGCCTACACCTCCACCGACGGGATTGTCTGGACGGCAGTTCCCGGCTCCAGCATCACGCTCGCCAGCCTGAGCGGCA
>DASVOW010000004.1:0-2206 GCA_036383155.1 Ktedonobacterales bacterium | reverse complement strand
GCAGCTCGACGCTCTCCACGCGCATTTCACGACGCATGCGTTTGCTCGTCACTGGCACGACTACTACGTCATCGGCCTGATCGCCGAGGGTGTGCAGAGCTTCTGGTATCGCCGCAACACATACGTCACCACGCGCGGCGGGCTTTTTGTGCTGAACCCCGGTGAGCCACATACCGGCCAGTCCGCTATCGAGAGTGGCTTTACAGAGAAAGGGCCAGAAAGCCCCCGTCGTTTCAGCGGGGGATGAATGGCCCTTTCGCCTTGATGGCTCTTGTTCTATACGTGTATAATACGTGTATGGAACAAGAACCCAAGCAGAAGATCACGTTCGTACTCCCGCGTCAACTCATTGAGCGTTTGCGCACCGTCGCCCAACGCCACCGACGCTCGCTCGTCGGGGAGCTGGTTTGGGCGCTAGAGCAGTATCTTCGCCAGCAGGAACAGCCCTAGATGGACGAGCAGACGGTGCGCAAGACCTTCAAGTATAAGATCCAGCCTACTGTCGCGCAGAAGGGACGCTGGCGTTTGTCTTGCGCCGGTGCCGAGAACTCTATAACGCTGGCTTGCAGGAACGGCGAGAAGCTTGGCAGATGTGTGGTGTGAGCATCACGGGTGCCAGCCAGAGTGCCCAATTGCCCGCCATCAAGGCGGCGCGGCCCGAATACCGCGACATCCACTCGCAGGTGTTGCAGGACGTATTGACTCGCCTGGACCGCGCGTTTCAAGCCTTCTTTCGTCGCGTGAAAGCTGGAGAGATGCCGGGGTATCCCCGCTTTCAGGGCAGCAACCGCTACAACTCGTTCACCTACAAGCAATTCGGCAACGGCGCCACGCTCGATAATGGCTTCCTGGTGCTCTCCAAGATCGGGCGCGTGGCGGTGCGTTGGTCGCGTCCCTTGGAGGGCACCCCCAAGACGGTCACCCTCAGCCTGGAAGCCGACGGTTGGTATGTCTGTTTCTCTTGTGCCGCAGTCCCCACGCAACCGCTGCCACCCACCGGACGGGAAACCGGCATCGATGTGGGACTGAAGGTGTTTCTCATCACCAGCGAGGGCGATGCGGTGGAAAATCCGCGCCATCATCGTAAGGCAGAGAAGCAACTGAAGAAAGCCCAGCGCAGGGTGTCACGGCGCAAGCAGGGCAGCAAACGCCGTCGCAAAGCCGTTGCCCTCTTGAAGCGGAAACACCAGAAGGTGAAGCGCCAGCGTCAGGACTTTCACCACAAAACTGCCCTGAGCCTCCTCAGGGAATCCGATACGATCTATCTCGAAGACTTGCGGGTCGCCAACCTGGTGCGGAATACACATCTCAGCAAAAGCGTCGCTGATGCGGGCTGGGGACAGTTCCGGACCATCCTCGAAGGCAAAGCAGTGTATGCTGGCCGTCGAGTGGTCGCCGTGCCACCCGCCTATACCACACAGGATTGCTCAGGCTGTGGGGAGCGTGTGCCGAAAAGCCTCAGTATCCGCACCCATGTCTGCACCTCTTGTGGGCTTGTGCTCGACAGAGACGAGAACGCGGCGCGCAACATTCAATGGGCCGGGCAGGCCCTTCGGGGAGTCGCGGCGGTAGCTGCGTCAGTGAACCGAGAATCCCCCGCGCTTTAGCCGGGGGAGTGTCAACTATCGCGCCCTCTACCCGACGAACGCGCATATGGCGCAGGCGATGGCGGAGCTTGGCCGCCCCAATCTGCTCCCTCAATTCCCTACAGTGCGCATGGATGAGCGTGACATCGCCGCCGCGGTGGGGAACCTGCATGCGGCACTCGCCTCGGATGTCTCGCCGCTGGAACGGCAGACGCGCTGGCTCTCGCTGCTGACGACGCTGGTGATGCGCTATGGCGCCGACCGTGTGGCGCTGCCGCTAGCGGGCGCCGAGCCACGCGCCGTGGCAGAGGTCCGCGCCTACCTCGAAGAACGCTACGCGGAGCGCATCACGCTCAATCAACTGGCGGCGCAGACCAGTCTCAGCCCCTTCCACCTCGTGCGCGTATTTCGCCGCGCTATGGGTATACCGCCGCATGCCTATCTGGAGAGTGTGCGCATCCGCCACGCGCAGCACCTGCTCGAACGCGGCGAGCCGGCCGCTACAGTCGCGTATGCGACAGGATTCGCCAGCCAAAGCCACTTCACCGAGCGTTTCCGCCGTACCATCGGCGTCACTCCGGGCCGGTATCGCGAGATGTTCCAGGGATGAGCGCGTCTGA
>DASVOW010000003.1:0-7748 GCA_036383155.1 Ktedonobacterales bacterium | reverse complement strand
TGAACAGGTCTATCAGACGAGACCGGGGAGGAGTATCGAAATGCCCGAGGCGTTGCTTGTCTTCGCCGCCGTGAACCTAGCGTTGGGTGCAGGTGTCGCGCTGCCTCCGCTCGTGCGCCACAGATGGACGTCTCGACAGCTCGTGTTGGCTGGCGTGCCGGTACTGTGGGCGATGCTGATGCTCGGTGCATACCTCTATCTGTGGGCCACGATACCACCGTCTCCACTAGTAGCTGGCCCCGATGGCATACAAGACCTAAGGATTTGGAATGAATGGGAGGACCGTGCCAGCACGGCATCTTTCCAGGCGTTTTGTCTCACAGTAGCAACCCTGCTAAGTGTAATCACTATGTGGCTAGCATACAGCATACGCGCCCGGCGCAGGCGTGCTCGTTTCGCCTGACCTCTGAACGATTGCTGAGCCTACTTTGTTTGCGGGACTACAGCGGCCGATGCGCATTCGCCCTGGCGCCACACTTGTTAGTATGTTTGCCAGTGATCGCCTTGCCGCTGCCGAAGCAGCCCACATCTACATTGCCTTCCTGCCCTTCTGCACCCCCCAAACTGATGCCCTGCAAGGACCTGTGGCGGCTGGCTGAGGGGGTGACCGCTGTCAACCGGGTGTATGCGGGGTGCAGGAGAAGGCCGAGCGCACCGCCTGGCTCGGAGCCCTCTCGCCTTACGGGTGCCTCCTCAAGTCCGGCCAGTTCGTCCGAAAATTTCAGCAGCTGCCAGCTTAGTGCGGGATGCCCAGTGCGGCGCGCACCGCCTGCGCGACGATGGTGTCGGTGTCCTTGCCGAAACGCCATGTCATCCGATTCTTGACCAGAGCGAAGGCGAATTGATATTCTGGGTCGGCGAAGCCAATCATACTGCCGGAGCCGGTGTGGCCGAAGGTGTTACAGCGCGTCCCAAAGGCATTGTCGCTCCCGTTCTCATCGCCGCCCAGCCAGTAGCCAAGCGCCTTGGGAATTCTGGCGCCGAAGAAGATTTGGTCCGGTCCATCCGTCGCCAGTGCGGTGGCGATGCGCACACGTTCGGGTGGCAGCAGCCGCACGCCGTCGACCCCATCTCCGATCAGCGCGGCATAATGTCGCGCCAGCGAGCGTGCCGTCGTGAAGAGGTTGCCTGCTGGGAGTACAGCATGCCGGATGGCGGGGCTATTCCACTTGGGTCCGGGTTCGACTCCACTGGGGATAGACTGCTTGACGAGGAAGCATGGCGGCAAGAGTAGGAAGGGAGCGCGTTGGCCGCCAATCAGCGCCACGCGCGACGCGACAGCGTCTGATACTCCTAGTGTCAGGTCGTCTATGCCCAGCGGGCGACAGATGTCGTCTTGGACGATGCGGGCAAAGGGCCGAGGATCGACGCGCTGCGCCAACTCGCCCAGGATGACTCCATAGGTGAATCCGTGGTAGCCTGTCTTCGTGCCGGGCCTCCAGATGGGTTTGAGGCCCTCGACCATGTGCACCATCGCGTCCCAGTCGCAGAGTTCCTCGATGGTTATGCGGCGGGGCATCTGGGGAATGCCCTCCTGATGCGCCAGGACGTGGCGAACGGTGACGGTTTCCTTGCCGTTGGCGGCGAAGGCAGGCCAGTAATGTGCGACGGGGGTATCATAGTCCAGCTTCCCGGCCTCCACGAGCTGGTGAATCACTGTCGCGGTGATGCCTTTCGCGCAGGAGAACGCCAGGAAGAGGGTGTCGGCCGCTACTGGCTGGTGTGCTTGAGGGTTGGCGACACCCGACCACGCATCGATGACGAGCTTGCCACCGAGATAGGCAGCAACCTGCATGCCGGTCTCCCGATCGCGGCGGGTCAGGTCGTCGAGCAGGGTTTGCACCTTGGCTTGAGCTGCTGGCTGGATGCTTGTAGTGTCTGCTCGGTTCACGGGATACTCCTTGATCATGCCCTATTCGGGCTGAGGTGGCCACTACGGCCTTGACTTGTCGCGCATCGATGGCCTACGGATATGCCATACTGGATTGTATGTTAGCGTTGCTAACATTCGCTTGACTGGATTGTATGTTAGCGCTGCTAACATTGTCAAGATGAGAGGGGGGAATCGGATGCGACTGCGACGCGAGACCATCGTGCGCGAGGCGCTGGCGCTGGTGGACGAACGCGGTCTGGACAGCCTGACCGTGCGGCGGCTGGCGGAACAGCTCGACGTGCAAAATCCCGCGCTCTATCGCCACTTCGAGAGTAAGCAGGACCTGCTGGATAGCATGGCCGAGACGATGATGTCGGACGGCTTCGCTCCGCTGGAGCCGCCAACTCCACAGGAAACATGGGATGTCTGGCTGGCACGTCTGGCGCGTGTCTTTCGACAGGTGATGCTCTCGCACCGCGATGGGGCGCGCATTATCGCTGGCGCGCGCCTCTCGCAGCGCGGCCTGTTGTTGGGCCTCGACCAGGCACTTCAGTTGCTCCAAGGCCACGGATTCGAGCCGGCGATGGCATTTCATGCCATCCGGACGGTCTTCGACTATACGCTTGGCTCGGTCTTCGAGGAACAGGCCGATCAACTCCGTAGTTCGGCGCGTATCGAGTCAGTTCAGCGCGTGAACGAGACAGAGCCCCTGCCTGCGCTGATGGCTGCTTTGGGGGAGATCGCGCGGCGCGATCAGGCGGGGGAGGCGGCGGAGGGCTTCGAAGCGGGCCTGCAATTCATCATCGCGGGTCTGCGCGCGACGAATGGGGCCCCCTAGGCACCGCGATGCATGCGTCACGCCAGGATTATGTATGCGTGATATGTAGAGGATGGAAGACGATGCAGCTACAAGCGAGTTGATGCAACACAACTGTAATGAGGACACGAGTGCACGTGATGACGGTCGTGCCATGCACGATGGTTGGGTCAACACGTATGCCGGGATATAGTTGGGCTGCTACGGAAGTCCCAGACGTTCTCGTTGCGTTCGAGGGGCTGATTGGCTACTGCTTGCGCTACCACGTCTTGCAGAGTTGCTTGATCGGCGGTATGTAGAGCGGTCAGTATGTCCTCAGCGACTGTGCCAAAGCGCGCCTCAAGTACGATATGCGCCATACGACGCTCGCCTTCGACAATAAACTCTTCGGCAAAGTTTGACTCTCTCAGCAGATTGTCAATCAAGGGATGCCTCCTCAATGCGTCACGAACCGCTCCGCGAGTGAGGTGTAGTCTTACATCTCCTCGCCCCAGACGAGATCGACGGGACCGAAGCGTACGTGATCGCCAGGCATCACTCCGGCTTGTTCCAGCGCCTCGGTGACGCCCATCTTGCGCAACTGGCGCTCCAGTCGCTCCATGCCCTCGGGGCTTTCGGTGTCGGTCATGGCGACCATGCGCTCCACACGCCTGCCGCGCACGCGGAAGCCGTCTTCCGTCTCCTCGACGGCGAAGGCGTCCTCCGGCTCGGGGCGCAGGACCGGCCCTATGGCAGGAACCTGTGCGGCGAGTACCTTGCGCTGCTCGGCCTCCTCGCGCTGGATCTCGCTCAGGCGCTGCGCTGTCGCGTTCATTAGCTCTTGCACGCCTTCGCGGGTGGCAGCTGAGATGGCGAAGGCGGGCAGCCCGCGCTCGGCGGCGCGTGCCTGGAGCGCGGGCCATTTGTCGCGCGCCTCCTGAAGGTCCATCTTGGTGAGCACGACGATTTGCGGGCGGGAGGCCAGCTCGGGGCTATACTCCTCCAGCTCACGGTTGATCGCTTCGAACTCCTCCCACGGGTCTTTGTCGGAGATGCCGTCGATGAGGTGCAGGAGCAGGCGGGTGCGCTCGACGTGGCGCAGGAATTCGTGGCCGAGGCCGACGCCCTGCGCGGCGCCTTCGATGAGGCCGGGGATGTCGGCAATGACGAAGCTGCTGTAGTCGCCGCTGGTGGGGTCGCCCACGACGGCGACGCCGAGGTTGGGGACGAGTGTGGTGAAGGGGTAGTCGGCGATCTTGGGCCGCGCCTGGGTGACGACGGAGAGCAGCGTGGACTTGCCGGCGTTAGGGTAGCCGACCAGCCCGACATCGGCGATCAGCTTCAGTTCAAGCTCCAGCGTGAACGACTCGCCGGGCTCGCCAAGCTGCGCCTCGCGCGGCGCCTGATTGGTGGAAGTGGCAAAGTGGACGTTGCCAAGGCCGCCGCGCCCGCCGCGCGCCACCATGACGCGCTGCCCGGGCTCGGTGAGGTCGGCTACGACATCGTCGGACTCGGCGTTGCGCACGACGGTGCCAGCGGGGACTTTGAGCACCAGATCCTCGCCTTTGGCGCCGTGCATTTTCTGCGCCGCTCCGGCGCCGCCCGACTTCGCCTTGTGGTGAGGGTGGAAGTGGTAGTCTACCAGGGTATTCAAACCGGGATTGGCTTCCAGGTAGACGCTGCCCCCGCGCCCGCCGTCGCCGCCGTCGGGGCCACCCAGCGGCACGAATTTCTCGCGGCGGAAGTGCTTGGAACCGTTGCCGCCCTTTCCGGCGGCCACGTGGATTTTGGCTCGGTCGTAGAATTGCATAGTGGTAGCTCTCCGCACAAACACAGCGCGGCGGGGCAGCCCGCAGGCATACCCCGCCCCGTCGCTCTCTCTCGATTGTCACGCGCTTCGGTGGGCCCAGCAGGATTCGAACCTGCGACCAAGCGGTTATGAGCCGCCCGCTCTGCCGCTGAGCTATGGGCCCGCGATACATCGCACGTACTAGTGTACCACATCTACGCTGGTCGCTAGAGGCGCTCGTTTCGCTGTTGCCTCGCGTCGTATACTGTTTGATAGCGGTCTAACAGTCAGCGCGGGTTTGCCAAGAGCAACCCGGGTGCGAGCATAGATGTGGGATGGCGATGAAGACGGAGCCACGTGAGGACGAGCAGACGCCACTAGAAGCAGCAGGAGTACCTGAGCCAGCGGGACAGGTTAGGGCGGAGAAGAAGCCGAGCGCATGGCGGGTGTTACGTCATAGGGACTACTCCTTGCTCTTTGGGGGACAACTGGTCTCGGCGGCAGGGACGCAGATGCAGATCGTCGCGGTTTCCTGGCAGGTGTACCAGTTGACACACTCGCCCATAGCGCTGGGACTGATCGGACTGTTGCAGGCGATCCCGCGGCTGCTCCTCTCGCTGGTGGGTGGTGTCTTTGCCGATGTCTTCGACCGGCGCAAGATGTTGCTGATCATTGACTGTACACTGGCGGCGACCTCCGCCGTGCTGGCGATCTGCACGATGACGCATACCATCAATATGGGCATTATCTCGGTGGTGGTGTTGATCGCGGCGAGCGTCTCGGCATTTGAGTTCCCGACGCGACAGGCGGTGATTCCGACGCTGGTGCCGCGCGAGGAGCTAGCCGAGGCGATGTCGGTCAGCACGGTGATGATGCAGCTCACGTTCGTCATCGGCGCGACGTTGGGTGGCTTTGTGCTGGCGCAAGTGGGCACTGCAAATACCTACTGGATCGACGTCATCTCGTACTTCGTCGTGATCGCCGCGCTGCTGGTGATGGTCATCCCGCGCATACCCATCGAGCGACGGGCCCAGGCCGGGGTCGGCGCGCTGCTCGATGGGATACACTTCCTGCGCGCGCATCCCGTGATCCTGGCGGTGCTCTCGCTGGACTTCTTCGCCACGTTCTTTGGATCGCCACGCGCGTTGTTGCCGGTCTATGCCAGCGACATCTTGCATGTCGGCTCGCAGGGCTTGGGCATCCTGCTGGCGGCGACGTCGATTGGCGCAGTGGCGCTGACGCCGCTCACCAGCCGCATCGGGCGCTTCCGACGTCAGGGACTCGGCGTGGCGCTGGCAATCATTGGCTGGGGCGTCTGCATCATCATCTTTGGCTTCCTCCCCGGGCCGCTCTGGCTGTCGGTGCTGTTCCTGGCGGGGGCGGGAGCCGCCGACATGGTGAGCATGATCTTGCGCGGGCTAGTCGTGCAGTTGACTTCGCCGGATGAGATGCGCGGGCGTATGAGCGCCGTGAATGCGATGTTTGTGATCGGCGGGCCGATGCTCGGGCAATTCGAGTCGGGCGTCGTCGCGGGCATCTTCACGCCGCAGGTCTCGGTGGTCAGCGGCGGTGTGGCGTGCATCGTCGCGACGCTGGTGATCGCCGCCGCTGTGCCGGGTCTGCTGCGCGTCGAGGTGAAGTGAAGTGAGACGCAGGCTCTCTACGCCGATAGGGGCGTGCGTGCGTCGCGCATGAGCCAAACGTAGCTGTCTTCGAGCGTGGGCGCGGCGGGCTGGATGGTGGCGCCGGGCGTGGCAGGCGCTGTCGCGCTGACGACGCGGTATTGCATCGACGAGCCGGTCGGCAGCGTGGCGATCACGGTCACGTCGCCGGTAGGCTTGGCTCCGCCCATGGGGACGGTCACGGTCCAGACGGCCCCGCGCGCCGCCTCGACCAACTCCGCTATGCCACCACGGAAAACGATCTGCCCCTTATTCATGACGGCTAGCTCCTGGCAGGTCTGGGCCACATCCTCGACGATGTGGGTCGAGAGGATGACGATGCGATTGCCCCCCAGATCGGCCAGCAGGTTGCGGAAACGGATGCGCTCCTCCGGGTCCAATCCGGCGGTTGGCTCGTCTACGATCAGCAATTGCGGGTCATTGAGGAGGGCTTGCGCGATGCCGGCGCGGCGCTTCATGCCGCCGGAGAATGTCTTGAGCTTGCGCTTGGCGACATCGGCCAGGCTCACCGTCTCCAGTAGCTCATCTACACGACGCCTGCGAGCCGTGGTGTCGTCTAGGCCTTTGAGGAGAGCGATGTAGTCGAGGAATTCGCGGGCGGAGAGGTCAGGATAGAGGCCAAGGTCCTGGGGCAGATAGCCCAGGATGCGCTTGACGGCGGTTCGCCCGTGCTCGGTGGTGGCATCGAAGCCGCCGATGGTGAGGCTGCCGCTGGTGGGATTGAGGATGCCGGCGAGGATGCGCATTAGCGTCGTCTTGCCCGCGCCGTTGGGGCCGAGCAGCCCAAACATGCCATTGTGAATGCTGAGATCGATGCCGCGTAGCGCCTGCACGTTCCCTTTATACACTTTCGTCAGATCTTGAATCGCGATGTCCACAGATGACCTCCTGTGAGAAATAGCAAACGTTTTGGCTGGGTGGTGCATCAGGCTTCCGCGCCGAGCAGCGCCTCGTTGCGGCGGAGCAAGAGCGCCACGGCACCGAGCATGAGGAGCGCCAAGGCGAGAAGCGTCAGGCGATTTTGCAGCCAGGTCGTGTACCAGCTTGGATAGCTTGCGGGCCAGATGTCGGGGATGAGCTCCTCGGTGATAAAGAGGTAGAGGCGCTGCAGCACGCCGTACTCCTGAAAAACCGACTTGAAGAGGAACTGCGCGATCCAGATCATGCCGAGGGCCGTGCTGCTGGCGACCCGGCTGCGCAAGAGCAAGGTCAGCAGCGCTCCGGCGGCGATATACCAGAGCAGCGGCACGAGCCATGTAAGCTGGCTCAGCGGCTGCTCCACCGGTACGATCCAGTGGTGGGTGGCGAGGAGGAGCGCGGATACGAGCGCCGTCAGGAGCAGCGCCCAAAACGCCACGACGGCGAGCCGCCCGGCGACAGTGCGCCGATATGGGGCGGGTAGCGAGAGATGCAACTCCACCGCGACATCCTGGTTGACGGCAGTGGCGGCGATCAATCCAGCGGCGAGGGGGAGGCCGTTCTCCATCAGCGCCAGCAGGCCGCGCGCCATCTGGAAATCTGCCTGGGTGAGGCCATCGCCGCTGCCAAGCGTGCGCGACCTGACGATGAGCGAGAAGCCGGTGTAGATCGCCACGACTGCGAGCGGCA
>DASVOW010000002.1:0-3158 GCA_036383155.1 Ktedonobacterales bacterium | reverse complement strand
GCTGCGCAGCAGCGGTGCGATCAAGCAGGCGGTCGCGGCCGATCTGGGGATTGCGGTGGTGCCGCTGGCGGCGATCGAGCTGGAGCTGGCGGTCGGCAAGCTGTGTGTGCTCGGTGTGGTCGGCTTCCCGGTGCGGCGCTACTGGTATCTGGCGCGGCGGGCGGGCAGCCATCCGTCGGCGGCGGCTTCGGCGCTGTGGAACTTCTTGCTGGCGTATCGCGATGCGGAGGTGGGTGCGCATAAGGTGGGGTAGCTATCTGGCGTGCAACAGGGTGGAAAACCGTGTGCTGCTTCTGTTACTTTATAAAGTGAAGTGTATGCTGCGAGGCATGGCACGGGCTGGAGATTGTACAGCATTAGAAAGAGGAGCATGGGTGTGAAGGCTGTTTGGAATGGGGCGACGCTTGCTGAGAGTGATGAGACGATTGTGGTGGAGGGCAACCACTATTTTCCTGCGGAGGCTGTCAATCGCGAGTATTTCGTGGAGAGCGAGTCGCACACGATCTGTTCGTGGAAGGGCGAGGCGAGCTACTATACGGTCGAGGTGAATGGCGAGCGCAACAAGGATGCGGCATGGTATTATCCGACGCCCAAGGACGCGGCGAAACAGATCGCGAACTATGTGGCGTTTTGGCACGGTGTGAAGGTGACGGAGTAGCGGAGGCCGAGGATGTAGTGGCTGCGGTCGAAGATTGAGAGTTGGTCTGATTAGGTGGGGAAAGCGGCGGATGTGGCCCTGGGGATGGCCTGTCTGCCGCGTTCTCTTTTCTTCTGACGGAACGAAAAGAGAACGCTTGGCAAAGAGAAAAGAACCACGATTTAGAAGAGGTTGACATGCCGTACTCTGAAGTAGCCGAGACTGAGGAGGATAAAGAATACCGCCCAGCCAGCAAGGCTAACGTAGCCGAGAAGCAAGCTCACGCGCGCCATCCGACGCTGGCTGTATGCCCATGGATTACGTTTGGCTGACACTAACGCGGTATGCCCCAAAACGATGGCGCACGCTGTCGCTGGGAAGCCGCCTACGCTCAACATGCCGCCTACGAGAATGGCGGCAGATTGCAGCAGATATGGCCCGTGATAGATGATGATGAGGACTGCCAGCGCATCCACCGCTACGGCCAGCGGGAATATCAGGCTGGCAATGAACGCCGTCAGCGCGGGAGTAGTAGGTTCCGATGGATAGGCAGGACTAGCAGAAGCAGGCGATGAATCAGGAGGCGGTGGACCTTGCATCTGGGGTGTCCTTTCATCGTGGGCGTTTCTGGCAAGCCAAGAGTCTGCCAGAAACATTATAACAGGCATGAGCCGAGAGACCGTCATGAACGAGAGTCGAGCTGGATCGGTTGGTAGAGCATAAGGTGGACACTGGCTGCGGTGAGGGGATGGCGAGCATGTTATACTGGTGGCATGGTTCTTCGGTTAGTGTATACGCTGTTGAGTAGCCTCTTGTTACATGAGAAGGATGGCAGATGTGATGTTGGTGTGGCTCGTCGTTGCGCTGGTCATAAACACAATTGTGTTGATATGGTTTCGATGGCAGCATCCAGAATTTGCCTTCTTGCTTCGGTCCACCGTACCGTCCGAGCGCCGCATCGGACTTGTCGGAGCGATCATGTGTATCAGCTTTGGAGCGATCTTTGCCACGTTGCTGTTTCAGTAACATCTCGTGCTTTGGGGGATAAGTGTAACATTTGTTGCCGTGCCTCTTCTCATTGCGGTGCTGTTGCGAGTGAAGGTGTAGTAGTGCGAACCGTGGCTGTGCTGCTGGCATCCAGGGCAATCCGCGCTGCCACCTTGGATGCGCGATGCTATTGCTGGGGTGATAGATTTCCTCGGCACCGTGAGCGATTCGAGACGGACGGGAGTTGAGTAGATGGACACTGGCAACATCGCCAGCGATGGCGTGCTCTGCCTCCTCTGGCTGGCAGTGTTTCCACGCCTCTGGTATGGCATGCAGCGGAGCGCGGCTGAGGAGCCGACTGCACGGGAACGCCTACTCTCCCTAGTCTTGAGTCGCACCCTCCTCCTCCTCGTGGCTATCCTACTGCTTATGGGTGTAGCGCACGATCTGGTCATGGCCATCCCATTCTAGTCGCCGTTGCCGTGTTGCCATGTGGCTGCTACCCTGGCCGCAGGCGCGCGGCTATGAGCCGCGCGCTGGGTTTTCACACTATCCTGTTTCGTGACACAGCGCAGGCCATAGCCGATGTCGAGGCGCGCCTGCAGGCTCATGCGTCGTGAGCAAAGAACTCGTGATCTACATCATGGCGGACCAGCGGGGGAGGGCGCGGGCAAGGGCCCAGGCGGTGACGTTGGGCATGCCTTCGTCCCAGTCGAGTGCTTCGGAGAGGAGGATGCCTTCGTAGGCGGTTTTGATGGGGGCGAGGCAGAGGGCGAGGTTCAGGGCACGCTCGCGGCGGTCGCGGGTGTGCCAGGGGAGGGCGTCGAGGTAGGCGTCGCGCAGGCGGCGTTCGGTGGGGCTGGTGTCGGATCCTGACTCGCCGAGGCCGTCAAGCTCGCGGGCGTCGTCGAGGAGGCGGTCGAGGGAGAAGAAGGGGCAACTGAGGGCGGCTTCTTCCCAGTCGTAGATTAGGATGCGCCCGTCTGGTTGGAGGATGGCATTTTCCCAGTGGAGATCGACGTGATCGATGCTTTCGGGCCAGTTGCCTTGCTGCAATTCGTCGGTCCACTGGCGGATGAACGGGCGGTATGCCTCCATCTGGGCGGCAGGATCGGCTGGCAGGTGGAAGTGTTGCGCGAGGGGCTGGCCCTCGGTGCTTTGCCAGAAGGGGGCGTGGCGCTCGCGGACGTCGCGCAGGACGGTATCGAACATCATCGGCAGGAGGGTGAGCGGGGTTCGTGGGAGGGGCTGCTTCTCTGCGGTGGGGGGGTCAGCGATGGTGGATTGGATGTGAGCGAGGGTGCGGGCGAGGTCGAGCAGGGGTTCGGGCCGGCGTAAGGATGCGACGGTGGGGCCGTCGAAGGCGCGGAAGAGTGTCCACGTCTCGTCGCCCTGGCGGGCGGTGGCCAGCACGTCGGGGACGTGGCCCAGGCAGTGTCGGCTGAGGAGGGAGTAGACCTCAGGCGCCTGGGCGAAGAGGCGCAGCCAGCCGGCCTTGAAGACGACTTCCTCGGCGGAGGCGCCAGATGGGTTG
>DASVOW010000001.1:0-3846 GCA_036383155.1 Ktedonobacterales bacterium | reverse complement strand
CCATCTGTGCGCCCATTGGCGGACGCCGAACGCCACACGATGGGGCGCGGATTGCACTCCTCCGACATCTTTGTGTTGCGGAGGCGCTCGATCTTGCTCGCACGTGGCACGAGCATGCCAGACTACCGAGGCGCCAATGGTGAAGTGGGCGAGGATTCCAGAACGACTGGACGAAAAGGGAAATAGAAGCCTGGGGAGTGGACCTCTGTGGGCACCACGTAGTCGCCACTAACAAGAACCTGGAGAGCACGTGACCATGTATAGACCTGCATCAGACGATCTCGATCAATAAAGATCAGCTCAGCAACACTGGCGAGCCGAATATGAGCTTTGGCGAGAAGAGAATCTGCCCCTACCTCTGCCCCCTACCAATGCACTTGCGCTCTTGCGAGCCGAAGCGCGAGAGGCGACCGAAGCCCTACGCCAGCCCACACATGCATGACGTCGTCGCCCTATGCGTCAATGCCTCAATTTGGCCGATATATCGTCAGAAAACAGGTTGATGCTGTGCATCTCTGCATCCAGTCTTTCCCCTTTTCTGTCCAGGTGAGCATAGACTGCCGCTTCAGCGACAAGGGCGCCCGTGTCGCTGAAGCGACCGCATCATGCGCAACCTATCCACTCATCAGAGAGGGGAACCGAAGACGTTCCTGTTCTTAATCCAACTCGACGACTGGCAGGCCGTGGACGCCGAGAATGGTGGAGATTTCGCTGCCGTGATGGATGTCATGTTCGAGCACACCCCAGATGATCTGCTGGCGCGACACTGCGGGTCTCACTACTCCAGAACGAGCCGCCGCATCCAACCACATCTGGGCGAATGGCTGGAGCGCAGGCTCGACCAGTTGCGCGTGACGCACACGTTCCGCCTGATCCAGAGGCGGGACGACCTCGAAAAGATCAGCAGGGGTCAGGCGGGCAAGCGTCTCCTGGATCAGCTGCCAGGTCTTCTCCAGTCCGGCCACCAGTTCTGCCGCCGGGTGGCGTGGATCCACGTCCGCCTCACAGACTCCCAGCGCCCATAATTCGAGGGGAGTCAGATCGTCGCCCCCCTCGCCCATCCGTGCGTGGAACCACCAGGCGCGATTGGCGACAATATGCGTCGCGTACATGCCAATCGACCAGTGTTGCGGCGTGGTGCGCAAGGCAAGCTGCTCTCTGGTAAGGGGCGCGATGGCCGCGACAAGACGCTGCTGGTAGATACCCCAACCCGCGTAGAAGGGGAGGAGTGAAAGCTGCTGGTCTGTCATGATAGGTATTCCTTGCTTTCTTCTGAGAGAATAAACAACACGATCGTATCAACACACGCAAGGAAACGATGGGAGAGACAAGAGGGAGAAGAGAGAGCAGGTCATCGCTTGCACAATGATCGAACATGCGATGCCGCGACAGGGGAAAAGATGGCATCCATCTGCCAATGGTGTGGAGGATGGGGAACATCGGCGATGCGTTCGCCGCAGTTCCAGGCCTGACACCTCTTTGCCGCATGCTTCTCCATATCTCTCGCACCATCTCGCTGCTTGCGTTATCACTATCCGCCGTCTCGCGCAGGCTTTGCCAGAGGGGCCGTCGAGCAGGAATCAGGCGCCTCGCGCATTCCAGGCGCAGAACGACTGAGCGCTCATGCCTGATGAGAGACAAGCGATAGATGGAAGCAAGAATGGGAACGTCTGTTTCACAGTTTGAACAGGAAACAGGATGGAGTTAGCAGCACACCGGCATAGATGTCAAAACCTCCAAAAAAAACGAGTGAATACTTCACTACTATGCAAGGAGCGAGATGATCCTGTCAAGGATGGGTTGGCGAACTGGCGAACCCGATAGCTCCAGAGCAGCAGAAGATGCAGACTAAGCAGGAGTGAGGCAGGTGCTGCCCCTGCTCCCTGTGTCAGACAATCCTCGCCTGTCCCCTGGTCTACGCACCGCCATCAGACGATCCATGCTCCAGGGGGCGTGATTCGAGAAGTGCCGCCAGCTTTCGGAGCGAGGACTGGCTCCCTGCTATATTGTCTTCGGGCCGCACCCCTGGTGGGAGGTCGTCGCAGCGATACGTGACTTCGGTGCCTCCATCGACGTCCGCCAACTGCACCGTGATGCGCATCTCTCCGGCGAATTCCGGCTTCTGCGACTCAAACTCAACGACCTCTACGATAGTCGTGAAGGGGACCAGGCGCACAAATCGTCCGTGATACGTGTCCATGGTGTCGGAGGTCTTGCCACCTGGCGAGTCCGCCGGATCCTGGTACGTGAGCGAGATGCGAAACGTGCCGCCTTCGCGGGGATCGAAGCTATGCACCTGGATGCCCATATTGTCTGGATGTTGCCATGCTGCCACCGCGTCTCTATCCACGAAGGCGTGATAGACGGCCTGGCGCGGGGCCTTGATGAGCTGTGTTACCTCTGTGCTCGCTCTTTTCGCGGAAGGGTCTGTCATCTCGCTCGTCTCCTGTCATGCGCTGGTCGGCCAGCAATTGCTTCCATCGCTCAATGTAGACGTGTTCCACGCCTCTCCCACCTTTACGGAAATAGTACACCCTGAAAGAGCCCGGAGGTGGGCGACGCCTTCGACAGCTGACCAGGCATAGCTGGTATCAGCGGGCAAGATTGTATGGCTATGACGATTGGTTACGGGGACCAACATAGCGGCTGAGGATGATGGCGAGGACGGCGAGCACCCAGAAGGCGGCGGCGTGCTTGAGGTGGCCGGTGGTGTGGGAGAAGGTGTCGGCGGAGAAGGGATGATAGACGCCGGGGTAGAGGTAGAAGAAGCCGACGAGGGCAAACACGAACGCAACCGTCAACGCGAGGTAGAACCCGCTCCAGCTTTTCATGTGTGCCCTCCAGCCGAATACTATGCCCGTCAAAGCCGACACGACCTCGTGTCCAGGTAATCCCCCTCTAGTGGGAACTGGGAATAATGCCTCTGCGCGCGCTAGGCGGCGTTGCGGGCGAAGCGCGAGCCGACGAAGGCGACGACGGCCAGGGCGAGGAAGACGAGGAAGTGTTTGAGATGGCTGCTGTTTGGATCACTGCCCGTGAAGGGGTGGTAGATGCCAGGGATGATGTAGTAGATTGCCAGCAGCAGGCAGACGACGCCCGCGATGATGATCAACAAAGCCGCGGAATTGCCACGCATAAGAATCCTCCACTATCGGAATGTGGTGCAACGGCTGTTACTGCGCCCAGGGCAACTGGAACAAGCCAAGAGCAAGTGGTGCGAAGAATAAGAATGAGATCAGCCCGGCGCCGATGCAGTAATAGGCGAAGGGCGTGAGGCGTCCCGTCTGGAAGTATCGCGTCAGGAACTTGATGCTCAGGAAGGCGGCGATGGCAGCCACAACACCGCCAATCGCAGCGGAGATGATGGTGGATGAGTCAGCGCCGGAGAGCTTGGGGATCTCCAGCAGGGCGGCCAGCCCGATCACCGGCGTAGCGAGCAGGAAGGCGAAGCGCAGGGCCTCCTCGTGACTGAGCTGTGCACGCATGCCAGCGACCATCGTCACGCCGGAGCGCGAGATGCCCGGGATCAACGCCAATGCCTGCGACAACCCAATGAAAAATGCCTCTTTGAATGTGAGATCATCGATGGAGCGGAAGGACATCTCCTGCTTGAAGCGATTGACGCCCTGCGGCTCGGAGCGTTTGCGCAGATATTCCGCGCTGAGCAGCACAAGACCGTTGAGGCAGAGGAAGGCGGAGGGCAGGACTGGCCACTGCGCCCCGAAGAAGAGCTTCTTGACTGTGGTATCCAGGAAGAGACCGAGCAGGCCAACGGGAATGGTGCCGACGATGAGCAGCCAGATGGTCCTGCCCTGAGGATCGGCATCGAGCTTGCCCGCCATCGCC